>NZ_JALRNG020000119.1:0-293 GCF_030272875.2 Pseudomonas sp. BJa5 | reverse complement strand
TCGACAAGATGCAGGCTGGGCGGATCGGGAACGGGCTTTTTCATCGGGCTACTCCTATGCAGAGGGAGCGGCAACCGTTCGCTGCGAAACGAATGGGAGGCAGCTGTACGCGGGTTCGCAGACCGGGCATAGGAACCGGCGCACCCGAAGGTGCCACACGCACAACCGCCATTGACCCGTGATGCAGGTAATCACCTGCGTCAGGAAAATGGAGTGCTGAATTATGCCTAGGACTGCGACATCCGGTCGTTGAATTGGCAACGACAGGCGCAGGGTAGGCACGCACCCGGGCG
>NZ_JALRNG020000118.1:0-294 GCF_030272875.2 Pseudomonas sp. BJa5 | reverse complement strand
TCAATAAAGGTCTGCAGACACCGTCCTGGAAAGCCGCAGCTATCTGATTCAGTGGTTTTATGATGGTAAGAACAAGGAACTATGCCTTTGCATGAACCATCACCAAGGTGTAGATAAAAGCGACAAAAAGGGCAAAAAATCGGGACACGATGACCACTCAAAAGGGCAGGAACAGGTAATATAATAAAGTCTCTAATCAGAACCGTCGCCGCCCATGCCTAAAACCCCGCTGGCCAACCGCCCCCACGACCAAACCCATTCCGTCCACAGCGCCATGGCCGAGCCCAACGCCAT
>NZ_JALRNG020000117.1:0-294 GCF_030272875.2 Pseudomonas sp. BJa5 | reverse complement strand
TCTGAATCCACGAGGTGAAGTAGCCGCGCTTGCCCTTGGGCGCATGTTCGGCCACGTAGGTGGCGGCGCCGACGTACTCACCGCCCAGGGCCAGGCCTTGCAGCAGGCGCAGGGTGATCAGGAAGATCGGCGCGGCCACGCCGATGCTGGCGTAGCTGGGGAGCAGGCCGACGACGGCGGTGGACACGCCCATGCTCACGATGGTGATCAGGAAGGTGTGCTTGCGGCCGATCATGTCGCACAGCCGGCCGAACACGATGGCGCCGAAGGGCCGTACGGCAAAGCCGGCGGCGA
>NZ_JALRNG020000116.1:0-296 GCF_030272875.2 Pseudomonas sp. BJa5 | reverse complement strand
ACACTGCAGATCAACCACAGATGACAGCTACTCAGGTCTACGCTTGGTTTTCAAGGGTGGCAACCTGTGCTGGCCCCTGGCCTGGACATCAAACTGTCATGCAACAGGCCTACCTTGGCTAGGGTATTGCTGACCTAGACCAACCGAATCGCAACAACGTCCAACACACCATTCGCGTTTTGCAAGGCACCCACCTAGGAGCTTCGGATGAAACAGCTTTTTCTGGCCTCAGTGCTCGGCTCGACAATTGCACTGTGTACCAGGGCCTTGGCCGCCGGCACCGACCTCAAGGCCCT
>NZ_JALRNG020000115.1:0-297 GCF_030272875.2 Pseudomonas sp. BJa5 | reverse complement strand
GGTGGCGACCGGTCGCTACCTGGACATCTGCGCCTTTCGCATTGAGCCGGCCAGCCGCAAGCAGGTTGCCGTGCTGTTCCAGGACGCGACCGCACGCAATCGCGCCGAGTTCGCGCTCAAGCAGCTCAACGAGGACCTGGAAGAACGCGTTGCCCAGGCCGTGGCCGAACGCAAGATCCTCACCGACGTCGTCGAAGCCACCCTGGCGAAGATCCAGGTCATGGGCCGTGACCTGCGTTGGCTGGCAATCAACAGCGCGGCCCGGGAAGAGTTCAAGCGCATGCTCGAGGTGACGCC
>NZ_JALRNG020000114.1:0-306 GCF_030272875.2 Pseudomonas sp. BJa5 | reverse complement strand
GATCTTGCCGCTGATGGTGCGCGGAATATCGCTGACCGCCGCAATTACCGCCGGCACATGGCGCGGGGTGTTGTTGCTGCGCATCACCTGGCGAATGCGTGCCTGCAGCGCCTCGTCGAGTTGCAGGCCCTCGCGCAGGCGCACGAACAACACCACGCGCACGTCGTTGTGCCAGCGCTGGCCGATGGCGACGCTTTCCAGCACCTCGTCGATATTTTCCACCTGACGATAGATTTCCGCCGTGCCGATGCGCACGCCACCGGGGTTTAGCACCGCGTCCTAGCGACCGTGGATCAGCAGGCCGCC
>NZ_JALRNG020000113.1:0-307 GCF_030272875.2 Pseudomonas sp. BJa5 | reverse complement strand
GAAGCCGGGGCCTGGTGCCCCGGTTTTTTGTTTTGTGCCGCAATTTTTTTTCAAGAGGGTGAGCAACATGCAGCTACAACCAGGCGTATACCGTCATTCCAAGGGGCCTGAGTATCGTGTGTTCGGCACTGCGCGTCATTCCGAGACCGAGGCATGGGTAGTGTTCTATCAGGCCCTGTATGGCGATTTCGGTCTTTGGGTGCGGCCGCGGTCCATGTTCATGGAGTCGGTCGAGGGTGACGGCGAGCAAGTGCCGCGCTTTGCTGTGGTCAAGGCTGCAACCGAGCTGGTCACCCGGCCCGCTGCC
>NZ_JALRNG020000112.1:0-309 GCF_030272875.2 Pseudomonas sp. BJa5 | reverse complement strand
GCACACCCGCTTCCCGATCGGCATCTCCTTCCCGGCCGGTTCCGGCCTGGTCGCCTTCGCCGCTGCCACCGGCTTCATGCCGCTGGACATGCAGGAGTCGGTACTGGTGCGCTTCATGGGCACGCTGCAGCCCGGCATCACCCTGCGTGACCTGGTCCACGCCATCCCTTACTACGCCATCCAGCAAGGCCTGCTGACCGTCGAGAAGAAAGTCAAGATCAACGCCTTCTCCGGCCGCATCCTGGAAATCGAAGGCCTGGACGAACTGACCTTCGAGCAAGCGTTCGAACTGTCCGACGCCTCGGCCGC
>NZ_JALRNG020000111.1:0-317 GCF_030272875.2 Pseudomonas sp. BJa5 | reverse complement strand
CACAGGTCCCGCTTGTCACCGGGCCATGATCGCCTTGAACAGCGCCGACTCCAGCCAGCCCTGCAGCCAGGCGCGCAGTTGCGCATGACTGCATAACTGCATGACTGCATGACTGTGGGAGCTGGCGAAGCCTGCGATGAGGTCAGCACTGGCGATTCAGGACTGGCGAGTGCTGTGCACTCGATCGCAGGCTTCGCCAGCTCCCACAAAGACAGTTGCTCCTACAGATCTCACTGTTGTCACAGGTCCCGCTTGTCACCGGGCCATGATCGCCTTGAACAGCGCCGACTCCAGCCAGCCCTGCAGCCAGGCGCGCA
>NZ_JALRNG020000110.1:0-322 GCF_030272875.2 Pseudomonas sp. BJa5 | reverse complement strand
ATCAGTTGCGCAGGCGGGTAGTCGCTGCTGGGTACCGGCGAGCCGAAGCCCTGGGCTTGCAGAATCTGGTGGGTGACCCGCTCGATTCGCGAGACGAAACCCGGTGGATCTTCAGGCAAGGCGATCTCCAGCCCTTCCAGGGCGGTGACTAGCGCTTCAGTTTCAGTGGCGCCCCCGGCTTTCTGGCTGGCCCTGGCCAGGGCCATCACGCCGGTGAAGGCACCTTCGGCGGCGTAGGTCGGGTAGCGCCCGGTCAGGGTGTGGTAAAGCTCGACCAAGGCGCTGTTGCGCGCGGTCTGCGGCGAGTTGTTGTGATGCCGGG
>NZ_JALRNG020000010.1:0-140464 GCF_030272875.2 Pseudomonas sp. BJa5 | reverse complement strand
CCGGATGCAGGAGCAAGCGGTTTTGCCTACTTTTCCCAAGAGAAAAGTAGGCCGCCGTAAAGGCGGAAGGGGCCGGCCGCGTCGCTGCATGGAATGGATAAGCCCGCAGACTCGACACCCAAGCCCAAGCCCAAGCCCAAGCCCAAGGAACCTAGTTCCCGGAATTCCGTGAAGAACCTTTTTTTTGCCTGCAGTTTGCGGATTGGCTTGCGGGCCCCATCGCCGGACGAGCTGGTGTCGCGTTGTGAGCCTCGCATCCGAGGGAACGCGTTCAGGTTCGATGAGCGCCAGATGACTTCGTATGCTCTTGTAGCCTCGAGCCTGGATGCGCTGGCGCAACCTGATGAGGCGGGAAGGTCCTGTTCCGAACGGATTACGAGGGGGTTGAAATGGATTTGGCAGCAATTGGATCGTTCAAGGCAAGGCTGCGTTCGCTGGGCGCAGGGTGCTCGGGCATGGTGGCGGTGACGAGGAAGCTGAGTGAATTCGACTCAGGCGGCTGGTTGGTCGTGGATGATGTTTGTGATGGAGGGGTCGTCGCTGAGCTGAATTTCCATTTCCTCGAAAGCAGAGGCAATCGTTTGCATTACAACATCACCAACGCCACGCCGGGGCCCTATCGAGGAGCCAAGCTGGGGATCAGTAGAAATGGCTTTCTGGGCTTGTACCACAATGCGTCCGTCACTGGATTCTGGAAGATAGAGTTGCTTGGAGGGAGTGCAGCCAAACCGCAAATCTATCTGCGCAACCATGAGGGGACGAGGGTAGGCTTCACGGTACGTCAGGAGAATATCTCCAGGAGCACTCCCGTGCTGGTCGAGCGGAGCTTTCTCAGTGTCACCGAATCTGTGCTGCGCTTCTGCCTCGAGGACATTGTCGAACTTTAAGCAAATGGAGTGCTGGGGTGCGATGCCGGTACAGTCATCGTGCAAAAGCCCCACCCGAAGGTGAGGCTTTGGTGTAGGGCAGCGTATCGGTTACAGGAACACGAACTTGGCAATGAAGATCGCAGTCAGTACCCACAGGCTGGCCGAGATTTCGCTGAAACGCCCGGTACCGGCCTTGAGCACCACATAAGTGATAAAGCCCAGGGCGATGCCGTCGGCGACCGAGAAGGTCAGCGGCATCATGATCGCGGTCACGATGGCCGGAATGCTGTCGGTGGCCTCGTCCCATTCGATGTGGGCCATGCTGCCCATCATCAGCATGGCGACGTAGATCAACGCACCGGCGGTGGCATAGGCGGGGATCATCCCGGCCAGCGGGGCGAAGAACATCGCCGCGATGAAGAACAGGCCGACCACCACTGCCGTAAGGCCCGTACGGCCACCGGCCGCGACACCGGCGGCACTTTCTACATAACTGGTCACCGGCGGCACACCCACCACCGCACCGAACACGCTCGAGGCACTGTCGGCCTTCAAGGCCCGCGACAGGTTTTCGATGCGCCCGTCGGCATTCACCAGGTTGGCCCGCTGGGCTACGCCCATTAGGGTGCCGGCGGTGTCGAACATGTGCACGAAGAGGAAGGCGAACACCACGGCGATCATGCTGACGTTGAACACACCCGCCACGTCCATCGCCATCCAGGTCGGTGCCAGGCTCGGCGGCAGCGAGAACAGGCCGCCGTATTCGACCAGCCCCAGGCCCCAGCCTGCCAGGGTCACGCTGATGATGCTGATCAGGATCGCGCCGAACACCCGGTGGTAGCTGAGCACCGCGATCATCAAGAAGCAGATGGCCGCAAGCAAAGGGCCAGGCTCGTGCAGGGAGCCGAGCTTGATCAGGGTTGCCGGGCTGTCGACGACAATCCCAGCGGTTTTAAGACCGATCAGTCCGAGAAACAATCCGACGCCGGCACCCATTGCATGACGCAGGCTCACCGGAATGCTGTTGAGCAGCCATTCGCGCACCCGCGACAAGGTCAGCAGCATGAACAGCACCCCGGAGACGAACACCGCGCCCAGTGCGGCCTCCCAGGTGTAGCCCATGGTCCCGACCACGGTATAGGTAAAGAAGGCGTTGAGCCCCATGCCCGGTGCCAGGCCGACCGGCCAGTTGGCGTACAGGCCCATCAGCAGGCAGCCCAGGGCGGCGGCGATGCAGGTGGCGACGAAGGCCGCACCGTGATCGATGCCGGCATCGGCCATGATGTTGGGGTTGACGAAGATGATGTAGGCCATGGTGATGAAGGTGGTCAACCCGGCGATCATTTCGGTCTTGACGGTGGTGCCATGTAGCTTGAGTTTGAAAATCCGCTCCAGCCAGCTCGTTTCGAGCGGTGGGGCAAGATCCAGCGTAGGGGCTTCGGATTTGCGGCTTTCCACAGCATGTACTCCTCAAGTCTTTTCTTGTTTTTCAGAGCCAGTCCTGCGCACGCACTGGGGGGCTCCACGAGGCGGGTGGGGTGGCAGTCGACCGGACTGTTTGTTGACTTCTGAGTCAGGAAGTTGCACGGATGGATTATGCGTTTGTATACAAAGAATGCAAATAATGTTTTCGTTGTTGTGCGCAGATAATTTCGCCGAGCAGCTATAAAGGCCATCACCCCCTGCAGAAATCGCTGCGGCTGTGTACAATGTGGTCATACCTTAATCGTTTAATTTTCTTACCAGGCCTTGCCTTTGCCCCGCTGACTGCTAATACAGACGGGGTCCGAATGGCGGATCTTTGTGCACGAGTGCCCATGAACGAACAGCTGCAACCTCTCAAGAAACCAGTGCGTACCGGCAAGGCCGGGCGCAGCGGTACCCAGGACGACATCGTCTACGCGCACATTTTCGAGGCCATTCTTGAGCAGCGCCTGGCGCCGGGTACCAAGTTGAGCGAGGAAGCGCTGGGCGAGATCTTCGGCGTCAGCCGCACCATCATTCGCCGCGCGCTGTCGCGCCTGGCCCATGAAAGCGTGGTGCTGCTGCGGCCCAACCGCGGTGCGGTGGTGGCCAGCCCCACGGTCGAGGAAGCCCGCCAGGTGTTTTTCTCCCGGCGCATGGTCGAGCGCGCCATCACCGAGCTTGCGGTCGCCCATGCCACGGTCGAGCAGCTCAACGAATTGCGCCAGATGGTGCGTGAAGAGCGCGACAGCTTCTCGCGCGGTGATCGGGGCGCCGGTATCCGCCTGTCCGGCGAATTCCACCTCAAGCTTGCGGAAGCGGCCGGCAATGCACCTTTGATCAGCTTCCAGCGCAGCCTGGTGTCGCAGACCTCGCTGATCATCGCCCAGTATGAAAGCGGCAACCGCTCGCATTGCTCCTACGACGAGCACATGCAGCTGATCGACGCCATCGAGGCCCGTGACCTCGACCGGGCGGTGAGCCTGATGATGCATCACATGGACCACATCGACAGCAAGCTGAATCTCGACGAGGACAGCGCCTCGGATGACCTGCATGCGGTGTTCTCGCACCTGTTGCAGACCAAGAAGCGTGGTGGGGTGGCGCCGGTAAAAGGTTGAGGCCAATAAAGACCGATCGCGGGGCAAGCCCGCTCCTACAGTAGGAGCGGGCTTGCCCCGCGATTTTTTTTTGCGTCGATTAGCGCTGGTGCACGCAGCGGCCGGCGGCGAAGGTCCGTTTGACGGTGCGGTCGTCACCCAGGGTCATCAGCACGAACAGCGTCTCGTCGATGCTGTTCGATTGCTGGATGCGGTAGTCCATCAAGGCGGTGGCCTTGTAGTCGAGGACCACGAAGTCAGCATCGTTGCCCGCTTGCAGGCTGCCGATGCGGTCGTCCAGGCTCAGCGCCCGGGCGCCGCCCAGGGTGGCCAGGTACAGCGACTTGAACGGGCTCAGGCGCGCGCCCTGCAGTTGCATGACCTTGTAGGCTTCATTCAGCGTATTGAGCAGCGAGAAACTGGTGCCGGCCCCCACGTCGGTACCCAGGCCGACCTTGACCTTGAATTTTTCGGCTTGCGGCAGGTTGAACAGGCCGCTGCCCAGGAACAGGTTGGAGGTCGGGCAGAAGGCCACGGCCGAGCCGGTTTCGGCCAGGCGCTGGCATTCCTCGTCGCACAGGTGCACGCCATGGGCGAACACCGAGCGCTCGCCGAGCAGCTGGAAGTGGTCGTAGACGTCGAGGTAGCCCTTGCGCTCGGGGAACAGTTCCTTGACCCAGTCGATCTCCTTGAGGTTTTCGCTCAGGTGGGTGTGCATGTACAGGTCAGGGAACTCGCCCAGCAGTTGCCCGGCCAGGGTCAGTTGCTCCGGGGTGCTGGTGGGCGCGAAGCGCGGGGTCACGGCGTAGTGCAGGCGCCCCTTGCCATGCCAGCGCTCGATCAGCGCCTTGCTTTCCAGGTAACCGGATTCAGCGGTGTCGGTCAGATAGTCCGGGGCATTGCGGTCCATCATCACCTTGCCGGCGATCATCCGCAGGTCCAGGCGCTGGGCCTCTTCGAAGAAGGCATCGACCGACTCGGGGTGCACGCTGCCGAACACCAGGGCGGTGGTGGTGCCGTTGCGCAGCAGTTCCTCGATGAAGATCTTCGCCACCTTGTCGGCGTGGGCCTTGTCGGCGAACTGCTTCTCGCAAGGGAAGGTGTAGGTGTTGAGCCAGTCCAGCAGCTGTTCGCCGTAGGAGCCGATCATGCCGGTCTGCGGGAAATGGATATGGGTGTCGATGAAGCCCGGGGTGATCAAGGCATCCTGGTGATGCTCGACCTCGATGTCGGCGGCCAGGGTCGGCAGTAGCTCGCTGGCATGGCCCAGGGCGCTGATCTTGCCGTTGTCGACCACCAGCAGGCCATCTTCGAAATACTGATAGGAGGCTTCGACGCCTACCTCGGCAGGGTCGGCGATGCTGTGCAGGATGGCGGCACGGTAGGCTTTGCGGGTTGCGCTCATAAGGCTCTCGTCATTGGGCTTGGCTGCGCCGTGAGGGCGGCAGCAGTTGGGCAATCGGGCCGGCGTTGGCAGCGGTGTCGTGCTGGCCGAAGCTGGCGTTGTAGGTGGCAATGATTTCCGCGGCGATGGACACGGCGATCTCGATCGGCAGCTTGCCTTTGACTTCGGCCAGGCCCATCGGGCAGCGCATGCGTTGCAGGCGCTCTTCGGCAAAGCCGCGCTCGCGCAGGCGGTGCTCGAACTTGACCCGTTTGGTCTTCGAGCCGATCAGGCCGAACCAGGTGAAGTCATTGCGTTTGAGGATGGCGGCGGTCAGTTCCAGGTCCAGCTGATGATTGTGGGTCATGACGATGCAGTAGCTGCCCACCGGCAGGTCGTCGACTTCATCGACCGGTTCTTCGCTGACAATCTTGCTGACCCCGGCGGGAATGCTCTCGGGGAATTCCTGCTCGCGCGAATCGATCCAGCGCACCCGGCAGGGCAGCGCGGCGAGCAAGGGTACCAGAGCGCGGCCGACATGGCCTGCGCCGAACACGGCGATCTGCGCCTGCACCTGGCCCATGGGCTCGAACAGCAGCACCGTGGCACCGCCGCAGCACTGGCCGAGGCTTGCGCCGAGGCTGAAGCGCTCCAGGTGCGGGGATTCGCGGCGCTCGGCGAGCATCTGCCGGGCGATCTTCATGGCCTTGTATTCCAGGTGGCCGCCGCCGATGGTGTCGAACAGCTGTTCGGCGCTGACTACCATTTTCGAGCCGGCGTTGCGCGGTGTCGAACCGCGCTCTTCGATGATGGTCACCAGTACGCAGGGTTCGCCACGGGACTGCAGGTCGGCGAGGGCGTTGATCCAGGTGTGCATATTCAGTTACCTATGGGGTGCCTGTTTCGGCCTCATCGCGGGGCAAGCCCGCTCCCACGGTCTGTAGGAGCGGGCTTGTCCCGCGATGGGCGCTAAGGTGCCACTGTCTCGACCTCGGCAGCCGGTTGGCGCGCCGCCATCACCTTGCGCATCTGTTCGCAACCCCAGAGCACCCGCTCAGGTGTCGCCGGCGCGTCGATCTTCGGCTGCACGCTGTAGTCGGCAAGGCTGGCCACTGCGTCCTTGATCGCGCACCAGGGAGCGATGCCGAGCATGAACGGCGGCTCGCCCACGGCCTTGGAATGGAACACCGTGTCTTCCGGGTTCTTGCGGTTTTCCACCAGCTTCACCCGCAAATCCACCGGCATGTCGGCCACCGCCGGGATCTTGTAGCTGGCCGGGCCGTTGGTCATCAGCTTGCCCTTGGCGTTCCATACCAGCTCTTCGGTGGTCAGCCAGCCCATGCCCTGGATGTAGCCGCCTTCGACCTGGCCGATGTCGATGGCCGGGTTCAACGAGGCGCCGACGTCATGCAGGATGTCGGTGCGCAGCATCTTGTACTCGCCGGTCAGGGTGTCGACGATCACCTCGGCACAGGCGGCGCCGAAGGCGTAGTAGTAGAACGGCCGGCCACGCGCCTGGCTGCGGTCGTAGAAGATCTTCGGCGTACGGTAGAAACCGGTGCTCGACAGCGACACCTGGTTGAAATACGCCAGCTGGATCAAGGCCTCGAAGGACAGGATCTCGTCACGCACGCGCACATGGCCGTTGCGGAACTCGACGTCTTCCTCGGTCACCTTGTAGTGCCGTGCGGCGAACTCGACCAGCCGCTGCTTGATGATCTGCGCTGCGTTCTGTGCTGCCTTGCCGTTCAGGTCGGCGCCGCTGGAGGCTGCGGTCGGCGAGGTGTTGGGCACCTTGTCGGTGTTGGTTGCGGTGATCTGGATACGGCTGAAATCGACCTGGAACACTTCGGCCACCACTTGCGCCACCT
Source organism: Pseudomonas sp. BJa5 (assembly GCF_030272875.2). Classification (NCBI taxonomy): domain Bacteria; kingdom Pseudomonadati; phylum Pseudomonadota; class Gammaproteobacteria; order Pseudomonadales; family Pseudomonadaceae; genus Pseudomonas; species Pseudomonas sp. BJa5. Next base: position 133,776 of record NZ_JALRNG020000010.1, on the reverse strand, counting down.
TGGTGTTCAGGCCCTGGCCCATTTCGGTGCCGCCGTGGTTCAGGTGGATACTGCCGTCGGTGTAGATGTGCACCAGCGCGCCGGCCTGGTTGAGGAAGGTGGCGGTGAACGAAATACCGAACTTGACCGGCGTCAGCGCCAGGCCCTTCTTCAGGATCGGGCTGTTGGCGTTGAAGCGGCGGATCGATTCGCGGCGCTGTTTGTAGTCGGCGCTGGCTTCAAGCTCGGCGGTCATTTCCTCGAGCATGTTGTGCTCGACGGTCTGGTAGTAGTGGGTGACGTTGCGCTCGGTCTTGCCGTAGTAGTTGGCCTTGCGCACGTCCAGCGGGTCGAGCACCAGGTAGCGGGCGATGTTGTCCATCACCTCCTCGATGGCGACCATCCCCTGTGGGCCGCCGAAGCCGCGGTAGGCGGTGTTGGAGGCGGTGTTGGTCTTGCAGCGGTAGCCATTGACCGTGGCATCGCCCAGGTAATAGGCGTTGTCGGAGTGGAACATCGCCCGGTCGACGATGGACGCGGACAGGTCCGGCGAGTAGCCGCAGTTGCCGGCCAGGTCCAGGTTGATGCCGTGCAGGCGGCCGCTGTCGTCGAAGCCGACGTCATATTCGACGTAGAACGGGTGGCGCTTGCCGGTCATCAGCATGTCTTCGACGCGCGGCAGGCGCATCTTGGTCGGCTGGCCGGTCAGGCGCGCAATCACCGCGCACAGGCAAGCCGGGCTGGCCGCCTGGGTTTCCTTGCCGCCGAAGCCGCCACCCATGCGGCGCATGTCGACGACGATCTTGTGCATCGGTACGTCGAGCACTTCGGCGACCAGTTTCTGCACTTCGGTCGGGTTCTGGGTGGAGCAATAGACGATCATCCCGCCGTCTTCGGTGGGCATCACCGAGGAAATCTGGGTTTCCAGGTAGAAGTGTTCCTGGCCACCGATGTGCAGGGTGCCCTGCAGGCGGTGCGGTGCGCTGGCCAGCGCCGAGGCCGAGTCGCCGCGCTTGTGGGTGTGGGTGTCGAGCACAAAGTGTTTTTTGCGCAGGGCCTCGACCACGTCCAGTACCGGCTCCAGGTCTTCGTACTCGATGATCGCGGCCTGGGCGGCCCGACGTGCGGTATCCAGGTCGCAGGCAGCGACGGCGAGCACTGGCTGGCCGACGAACTCGACCACGTCGATGGCCAGCAGCGGATCGCCGGGCATGACCGCGCCGATGTCCTTGAGGCCCGGAATGTCTTCATGGGTGATGACGAGGCGCACACCTTCGATGGCGTAGCACGGGCTGGTGTCGATCTTCAGGATGCGCGCATGGGCGCGGTCCGACATCCGTGCATAGACGTGCAACTGGTTCGGGTATTCCAGGCGGTCGTCGATGTACACCGCCTCGCCGGCCACCTGCTTGTCGGCGCTGTCGTGCTTGAGGCTGCGGCCGACACCGGTGGTCAGGTCCTGGCGGAACAGTTCGGCCATTTCGGCCTGGGTCTTGGCGACGTGATGGTTAGACATATGCGGTCACCCGGGTCTCGATGTGCGGCGTTTGCAGTTCGATAAAGTATTTGCGCAGCAGGTTCTGGGCGCCGAGCAGGCGGTACTCCTTGCTGGCGCGGAAGTCCGAGAGCGGGGTGAAGTCTTCGCCCAGGGCCTGGCAGGCGCGCTCGAGGCTGGCCTGGTTCCAGGGCTTGCCGACCAGCGCCGCCTCGCAGGCGCGGGCCCGCTTCGGAATCGCCGCCATGCCGCCGAAGGCGATGCGTGCGGCTTGCACCACACCGTTCTCGATCTGCAGGTTGAACGCGGCGCACACCGCGGAAATATCGTCATCCAGTCGCTTGGACACTTTGTAGGCGCGGAACGCCCAGCCAGCGCGGGCCTTGGGCACGATGATCTTCTCGATGAACTCGCTCTCCTGGCGCGCGGTAATGCGGTAGTCGATGAAATAGTCTTCCAGTGCCAGGGTGCGGGTGCTCTGGCCCTTGCGCAGGACAATCTGCGCATCCAGGGCAATCAGCAGGGGCGGGGAGTCGCCGATCGGCGAGGCGTTGCCGATGTTGCCGCCCAGGGTGCCCTGGTTGCGGATCTGCAGGGAGGCGAAGCGGTGCAGCAGTTCGCCGAAGTCCGGGTACTCGTGGCTCAGGGCGTCGTAGCAATCGGTCAGCGGGGTGGCGGCGCCGATTTCCAGGTAGTCGTCCTGGCTGTCGATGCGCTTGAGTTCGGCGACGTTGCCGACATAGATCATCACTGGCAGGGTCTTGTGGAACTGGGTGACTTCCAGCGCCAGGTCGGTGCCGCCGGCCAGCAGGCGTGCTTCGGGGTGCGAGCCGTAGAGGTCGGCCAGGTCGGCCACGGTCAGCGGCACCAGGCAGCGCTTGTCGCCGCTGTTGAGCTCGCCGGTTTCGCTCGGGGCGATGGCTTTGAGGCGGGCGATGGTCTGGGTCTCGGCACTGTCGAACTGGTCGGGGCGGGCCTGGCAACACGCCTGTTCGGCGGCGTCGAGGATCGGCCGGTAGCCGGTGCAGCGGCAGAGGTTGCCGGCCAGGGCCTCCTGGGTCTTGTGCAGGTCAGGCGCGTCGATGTTCTTTTGCAGGGCGAACAGCGACATGACGAAGCCCGGCGTGCAGAAACCACACTGCGAACCATGGCAGTCGGCCATGGCCTGTTGCACGCTGTGCAGCTTGCCCTGGTGCTTGAGCCCTTCGACGCTGATCAGTTGCTTGCCGTGCAGCGACGAGACGAAGGTCAGGCAGGAGTTCAGGCTGCGGTAGCGGATGTGTTCGCGACCGCTGTCATCCTGCTCCAGTTCGCCGACCACCACAGTACAGGCGCCACAATCGCCGCTGGCGCAGCCTTCCTTGGTACCGGTCTTGCCCAGGTGTTCGCGCAGGTACTCGAGCACGGTCAGGTTGGGATCCAGGGCATGCTCACTGCGCAGCTCCTGGTTGAGTAGAAACTGGATCACGGGAAGGCCTCACACGCGGTTTATTGTTGTTGAGCGGACTGTAAGCAGACTTGATTTTCAGGTCAACAAATTTCTGACTTTAGGGTCAGGAAATTTTCCATGGCCGATCCCCCTGCTGCAGGTGCTTCTCTATAGAGCATAGTTCGGCCCCGCGCCCCCCGAATCTTTTGCATCCACAGTGCCAACTTCTGCCCTCTTGCCCCTGCGCGACGCAGGGGCAAGTGCGCTACAATCCGCCCCTTGTACACAGCTCAATGATTTTGAAGGAAAACCATGACGTTCAAGGCGCCGGACAGTCTCTCCGAGCAAATTGCCCATTACCTGGCCGAGCGGATCATTCGCGGCGAGCTCAAGCCCGCCGAGCGGATCCAGGAGCAGAAGGTCACCCAGGCATTGAATGTCAGTCGCGGTTCGGTGCGAGAGGCCCTGCTGATCCTCGAACGTCGCCATCTGGTGACCATCCTGCCGCGTCGTGGCGCCCATGTGACCGAACTCGACGCCCATGGCGTGCGCAGCCTGTGCACCCTGATGGCCGAGTTCTACATCCTGCTGGGCAACGCCGTGGCCCTGGGCTGGCGCCTGCAGGGCGACCTGCTGCCGTTTCTCACCATCCAGCAGCGTTTGACCTCCGCCTGCGAGCGCGAAGACATCAAGTCCTTCGTCGAAGAGAGCTTTGCCGTGATGCGCGCGGCCTATCCGTTCGCCGACAACCCCTACCTGCAGGAAACCGTGGAAAACCTGCAGCCGGCCATGAGTCGCGCCTATTACCTGGCGCTGGACCAGCGCAAGGCCGAGATGAGCGACTTCCTGGCGTTGTTCGCCAACCTGCTCGACGCCGTGGTAGCCCGTGACCAGGCGCGTATCCGCACGGTGCTGGTCGAGTATTGCCAGCGCAGCTGCGAGCTGGTGCTGGCGGCCCTGGCGACTGCCTGAGCATGCGCCTCAAGTGCATTCGCCTGGCCGGGTTCAAGTCGTTCGTCGACCCGACCACGGTCAACTTCCCCAGCAACATGGCCGCCGTCGTCGGCCCCAATGGTTGCGGCAAGTCCAACATCATCGATGCGGTGCGCTGGGTGATGGGCGAAAGCTCGGCCAAGAACCTGCGTGGCGAGTCGATGACCGACGTCATCTTCAACGGCTCCACCAGCCGCAAGCCGGTGAGCCAGGCCAGCATCGAACTGGTATTCGACAATTCCGATAGCACCCTGGTCGGCGAGTACGCCGCCTATGCGGAAATCTCCATTCGTCGCAAAGTGACCCGCGACGGGCAGAACACCTATTACCTCAATGGCACCAAGTGCCGTCGTCGTGACATCACCGACATTTTTCTCGGAACCGGCCTGGGCCCGCGCAGCTACTCGATCATCGAGCAGGGGATGATCTCCAAGCTGATCGAGGCCAAGCCCGAGGATCTGCGCAACTTCATCGAAGAAGCGGCCGGCATCTCCAAGTACAAGGAACGCCGGCGCGAAACCGAGAACCGCATTCGCCGCACCCATGAGAACCTCGAGCGCCTGACCGATCTGCGCGAAGAGCTGGAGCGCCAGCTCGAGCGCCTGCATCGCCAGGCCCAGGCCGCAGAGAAGTACAAGGAATACAAAGCCGAGGAGCGCCAGCTCAAGGCGCAGCTGTCGGCCTTGCGTTGGCAGGCCCTGGACCAGCAGGTCGGGCAGCGCGAGGCGGTGATCGGCGATCAGGAAGTGGCCTTCGAGGCCCTGATGGCCGAACAACGCAATGCCGACGCCAACATCGAGCGCCTGCGTGATGGCCACCATGAGCTGTCCGAGCGCTTCAACCTGGTGCAGGGACGCTTCTATTCGGTGGCCGGTGACATCGCCCGGGTCGAGCAGAGCATCCAGCATGGCCAGCAGCGCCTGCGCCAGTTGCAGGACGACTTCAAGGAAGCCGAGCGCGCGCGCCAGGAGACCGAGTCGCACCTGGGGCATGACCGCACGATGCTGGCGACCCTGGGCGAAGAGCTGGCCATGCTCGAACCCGAACAGGAAGTGACCCTGGCCGCGGCCGAAGAGTCCGCCGCCACCCTGGAAGACGCCGAAGCCACCATGCACGGCTGGCAGGAGCAGTGGGACAGCTTCAATACCCGCTCGGCCGAGCCGCGTCGGCAGGCCGAAGTGCAGCAAGCGCGAATCCAGCAGCTGGAACAAGCCCTGGAGCGCCTGGCCGAACGCCAGCGCAAGCTCGGCGAAGAGCGCGATCAGCTCAGCGCCGACCCGGAAGACGCGGCCATCGTCGAGCTGGCCGAACACGTGGCCACCAGCGAGCTGCGGCTTGAAGAATTGCAGCTCCAGGAACTGCAGGTGGTCGAGCAGCTTGAGTCGCTGCGCGAGCAGTTGCAGCAGGCGGTGCAGGCCCAGCAGCAGGCCCAGGGCGAGTTGCAGCGCCTGGGCGGGCGACTGGCATCGCTGGAAGCCTTGCAGCAGGCCGCACTGGAACCTGGTACCGGCACCGCGCAATGGCTGCGTGAGCAAGGGCTGGAGCAGCGCCCGCGCCTGGCCGAAGGCCTGCGGGTCGAGCCGGGCTGGGAGCTGGCGGTAGAAACCGTGTTGGGCGCCGACCTGCAGGCGGTGTTGGTCGATGACTTCGCCGGTCTTGATCTGGGAGCCTTCACCCAGGGCGATCTGCGCTTGCTCGATGCCTCTGCCGACGGTGCACGGATTGCGGGCAGCCTGCTCGACAAAGTCGAGGGACGCATCGATCTGGCGCCCTGGCTGGGGCAGGTGCGGCCGGTGGAAAACCTGGAGCAGGCCTTGGCCCTGCGCAGTCAGCTGGGCGACGGCCAGAGCCTGGTCAGTCGTGACGGCTACTGGGTCGGCCGGCATTTCCTGCGGGTCAATCGTGCCGGTGAGGCGCAGGGCGGCGTGCTGGCCCGAGGCCAGGAGATCGAGCGACTCGATCTTGAGCGCCAGGAACAGGAAGCCGCGCTGGAGTTGCTTGAATCCAGGCTGCAGGAACAGCGCGAGCAGCAACAGGCCCTTGAAGAGCAGCGCGAGCAGCTGCGCCGGCGCACCCAGGACGAAGCCCGCCAGCAAAGCGAGCTCAATGCCCGCTTGTCGGCGGGCAAGGCCAGGGCCGAGCAACTGAGCCTGCGTCGCCAGCGCCTGGAGGAGGAACTGGCCGAGCTGCAAGAGCAGCGTATGCTGGAAACCGAGAACCTCGGCGAGTCGCGCCTGCAACTGCAGGAAGCCCTCGACCTGATGGCCCAGGACACCGAACAACGTGAGTTGCTGCTGGCCCGGCGCGACAGCCTGCGCGAGCGCCTCGACCGGGTGCGCCAGGAAGCTCGCCAGCACAAGGACCACGGCCATCAATTGGCGGTGCGCCTGGGCTCCCTGCGCGCCCAGCACGACTCCACCCGCCAGGCCCTGGAGCGTTTGCAACAGCAAGCGGAACGTCTGACCGAGAAGCGCGAACAGCTCACTCTGAACCTGGAGGAGGGCGAGGCGCCGCTGGAAGAGTTGCGCCTGAAGCTCGAAGAACTGCTGGAAAAGCGCATGAGCGTGGATGACGAAATGCGTCAGGCCCGCCTGCACATGGATGAAGCCGACCGCGAACTGCGTGATGTGGAAAAACGCCGGACCCAGGCCGAGCAACAGGCGCAACTGCTGCGTGGCCAGCTGGAACAGCACCGCCTGGAGTGGCAAGGCCTGAGCGTGCGGCGCAAGACCCTGCAGGAACAGTTGCAGGCCGATGGCTATGACCTGCAGGGCGTGCTGGGCACATTGACCGAGGTGGCCTGCGAACAGGAGACCGAGCAGGAACTGGAGCGCCTCGATGGACGTATCCAGCGCCTGGGGGCGATCAACCTTGCGGCCATTGACGAGTACCAGCAGCAGTCCGAGCGCAAGCGTTACCTGGATGCCCAGGATGCCGACCTGGTCGAAGCCCTGGATACCCTGGAAAACGTCATTCGCAAGATCGACAAGGAAACCCGCAACCGCTTCAAGGATACCTTTGATCAGATAAATGCCGGATTACAGGCACTTTTCCCAAAAGTTTTCGGTGGCGGCAGTGCTTACCTGGAACTGACGGGCGAAGATCTACTCGATACAGGGGTGACGATCATGGCGCGGCCACCGGGCAAGAAGAACAGCACCATTCATTTGCTCTCGGGCGGTGAGAAGGCGCTGACCGCCCTGGCCCTGGTGTTTGCCATTTTCAAACTCAACCCGGCACCGTTCTGCATGCTCGATGAAGTCGATGCACCGCTGGACGATGCCAACGTCGGGCGTTACGCCCGACTGGTCAAGGAGATGAGTCAGACAGTGCAGTTCATCTATATCACCCACAACAAGATCGCCATGGAAATGGCCGAGCAATTGATGGGCGTGACCATGCATGAACCAGGCTGTTCACGTCTTGTTGCAGTCGATGTGGAGGAGGCGATGGCCATGGTCGACGCCTGATTGAGGCGATAAGGCGCGAACCTGCGGTAAATAGCCCTGTCAGTTACGACAGACGGTGTAAAGTTATCTTTGGTCGTGCTAGCTTAATGTCACTTATTTTCTTTGCGTGGGAAAACGCCTGTCAGAACATAGAGTTGGCGCCACGTCTTAAAGGGGTTTAAACCCTTTATTTTTCAGCATTTTTTACAGAGGCACGGGATTACATGGAAATCGGTCTGCGCGAGTGGCTGATCGTCATCGGCATCATTGTCATTGCCGGTATTCTTTTCGACGGCTGGCGTCGCATGCGTGGCGGCAAGGGCAAGTTGAAATTCCGCCTGGATCGCAGCTTCTCCAACCTGCCGGATGAAGAGGGTGGCGCCGAGGTGCTCGGCCCGTCACGGGTGCTCGATACCCACAAGGAGCCTGAGCTGGACGAGCATGACCTGCCGTCGATGAGTGCGCCTGCGCGTGACAACAACAGCAAGTCGAAAACCGCCAAGCGCAAGCGCGGTAACGAGCCGCAGCAGGGTGACCTGAACCTGGCCGCCGAGCCGCGTGAACCCGACCTGTTCGCCAATGTTGATGAAGATTTCCCCGAAGAAACCCGCAGCAACGGCGCAGGTTTCGGCACCGGCGAAGGTCGCGAGTTGCCACCGGTGGAAGAAGTGCTGGTGATCAGCGTGATTTCCCGCGACGAAGGCGGTTTCAAGGGCCCGGCGCTGCTGCAGAACATCCTCGAAAGCGGCCTGCGCTTCGGCGAAATGGACATCTTCCACCGCCACGAGAGCATGGCCGGTAACGGCGAGGTGCTGTTCTCCATGGCCAACGCGGTCAAGCCGGGAGTGTTCGACCTGGACGACATCGACCACTTCAGCACCCGCGCCGTGAGCTTCTTCCTCGGTCTGCCAGGGCCGCGCCATCCCAAGCAGGCCTTCGACGTGATGGTGGCTGCCGCCCGCAAGCTGGCCCATGAACTCAACGGTGAGCTCAAGGATGACCAGCGCAGCGTGATGACTGCCCAGACCATCGAGCACTACCGCCAGCGGATCGTCGAGTTCGAGCGCCGTGCGCTGACCCAGAAACGCTAAAAACGCATCGCGGGGCAAGCCCGCTCCCACAAGGGCCTGTAGGAGCGGGCTTGCCCCGCGATGAAGAACACGCAAGAGCAGCCCAGGCTGCTCTTTTGCTTTGCACGAGAACACCTTGATGACCGCCGAATCCCGAATCCTTGAACTGCGTGCCGAACTCGACCAGCACAACTACCGCTACTACGTGCTCGACGAGCCCAGCGTGCCGGATGCCGAGTACGACCGCCTGTTCAACGAACTCAAGGCCCTGGAAGCCGAGCACCCGCATCTGGTGACGGCCGACTCGCCGACTCAGCGCGTCGGTGGCGCGGCGCTGTCGGCGTTCAGCCAGGTGCGTCACGAAGTGCCGATGCTGAGCCTGGGCAACGCCTTCGAGGAAAACGACCTGCGCGAATTCGACCGCCGGGTTGTCGAAGGCCTGGATCTGCCCAGCGGCGACCTGTTCGGTGATGGCGCGGCGGTGGACTACAGCTGCGAGCCCAAGCTCGATGGCCTGGCGGTGAGCCTGCTGTACCGCGACGGGCAACTGGTGCAGGGCGCTACCCGTGGCGACGGCACCACCGGTGAAGACATCAGCGTCAACGTACGCACCGTACGCAACATTCCGCTGAAGCTGCAGGGCGAAGGCTGGCCGGCGGTGCTGGAGGTACGCGGCGAGGTGTACATGTCCAAGGCCGGCTTCGAGCGCCTGAACCAGACCCAGATCGAGCAGGGCGGCAAGACCTTCGCCAACCCGCGCAATGCCGCCGCCGGCAGCCTGCGCCAGCTGGATTCGAAGATCACCGCCAGCCGCCCGCTGGAGTTCTGCTGCTATGGCCTGGGCCAGGTCTCGGAGCCGGTGGGCGATACCCACATCGGCATTCTCGAGCAGCTCAAGGCCTGGGGCCTGCCGATCAGCCGCGAGCTGCGCCATGCGGCCGGGGTGGCTGAGTGCCTGGCGTACTACAAGGACATCGGCGAGCGACGCAATGACCTGCCGTACGAGATCGACGGCGTGGTGTTCAAGGTCAACAGCCTGGCCTCCCAGCGCGAACTGGGCTTCCGTGCCCGCGAGCCGCGCTGGGCGATTGCCCACAAGTTTCCGGCCATGGAAGAACTGACCGAAGTGCTGGACGTGGAGTTCCAGGTCGGCCGTACCGGCGCGGTGACCCCCGTGGCCCGGCTCAAGCCGGTCAAGGTCGCCGGCGTGACGGTGGCCAATGCCACCTTGCACAACATGGATGAAGTGGCGCGCCTGGGCTTGATGATCGGCGATACGGTGATCATCCGCCGGGCAGGCGATGTAATCCCCCAGGTCATGCAGGTGGTCAGCGAGCGGCGCCCCGCGGATGCGCGGCCGGTGCATATTCCTACGCAATGCCCGGTCTGCGGCTCGCAGGTCGAGCGCACCCAGTTGGTCAAGCGCAGCAAGGGCAAGGAAACCGTTACCGAAGGCGCCGTCTACCGCTGTGTCGGCCGCCTGGCCTGTGCCGCCCAACTCAAGCAGGCGATCATTCACTACGTGTCACGTCGGGCCATGGATATCGAAGGCCTGGGCGAGAAGAGCGTCGAGCAACTGGTCGATGAGGGCCTGATCCGCTCGCCCGCCGACCTGTACCAGTTGAGCTTCGAGCAGGTGGTCGACCTCGAAGGCTTTGCCGAGCTGTCGAGCAAGAACCTTCTGGCGGCCATCGAGGCCAGCAAGCGGCCAGGCCTTGCGCGTTTTATCTACGCCCTGGGCATTCCCGATGTCGGTGAGGAAACAGCCAAGGTCCTGGCACGTTCCCTGGGCTCGTTGCAGCGGGTCATGGCGGCACTGCCGCAAGTGCTGACCTACCTGCCGGATATCGGTCTGGAAGTGGCGCACGAGATCCACAGCTTCTTCGAGGACGAGCACAACCGCACGGTGATCGCCCAATTACTCGAGCGCGGCCTGCAGTTGCAGGACGAAGGCGAGCTGGGCGCTGAATTTGCCGCCAGCACCACCCTGGCCGGCTTGATCGCCAAGCTGGACATCCCTTCGGTTGGCCCGACTGGCGCCGAAAAGCTGGTGAGCAAACTCGACAGCCTGGAAAAGATCATCGCCGCCGACGGTATCGACTTGCGCCAGGCCCTGGCCGCCAAGCCGGCCGAGGCCGTGCGCAGCTTCTTCCAGGTGCCGGAAAATGCTGCCCTGGCCCTGGCGATCGAGGCGCAGTTGCGTGATTTCGGCATGCACTGGACAAGCGAGAAAAAGGTCGCGGCCGGCTTGCCGCTGGCCGGGCAGACCTGGGTGTTGACCGGCTCCCTGGAGCGCATGAGTCGCGATATCGCCAAGGACAAGCTGGAAAACCTCGGGGCCAAGGTCGCAGGCTCGGTCTCGGCCAAGACCCATTGTGTGGTCGCCGGTCCCGGCGCGGGCTCCAAGCTGGCCAAGGCCAATGAGCTGGGGCTCAAGGTGCTGGATGAGGATGCGTTTGTGAGCTTCCTGGGCGAGCACGGCATCGAGGCGTAAGCGCCGCCGTTCGATCAGCTGCGTGCTAACTATCTAACACCTGGTGTCGCCGGCCAGGCTCTAGCGTGGTGCTTTCAATTCGCAAGAAGGAGAAAGCACCATGTCCGATACACCTGAACTGCACGATGCCCTGGACTTTCATCAGGCCGTGCAGGCTGGCTTGCCTGTCTGGTTGCGCCAGGCCGACCCCAGGCTCCTGGCCGAGCTTGTCAATGATTTGCGCCAGAGTCGCCTGCACCGTGCCAGGGTCAAAAACCTGTTGAGTCCTCTGGCGCATCTGCCGGCGTTCGCCCGTACCGAGATGATCAAGGCCATGGCCCCAGTCTATGGTGGTGCCTTCGACCCACAGCGTGATCAGATCTGCCTGGTGAGTTTCGAGCCCGAGCTTATACCGAGCAAGCCAACTGAGATCGATTTAAGGCGCGTGGAAGTTCGGCGCAGCCTCCTGCAGGCCGCTCTGGATAACTTCGAAGCCGATGAGACTGAAGAGCAGGCCCTGGGGGCATACAGCTACCTGCTGATCAACGGCAAAAGAGTCGCCAGTCGCCCCGAAGACTTCGCCCGTCGTTGCCGTGAGCTGGATCTGGGCGGGCGCTTTCAGGCGCAGCTTCGGCAATTGTTCCAGCCGGCTGATGGCCCGGGGGAAGACAAGGGCACAGGAGCCAAGCGTGTTCACGCTTTGCTTGAGGAGCAGCGCCGATTCGACATGCGGGTGGCGGCCAGCCTGGCCTATCTGAGGGGGGACCTGACAGAGTTGGGGTTTCGCCTGATGCAAAACCTCGCCGTGAAAGGCGGGCGCTACCGAGTGGAGAATATTGTCGTACAGGTTTTCCGGCCCAGGATCTTTGGTGTTGCACTGCGCGAAGTGCTGGTCATTGCGCAGGGCAAGCAGAAGTTCAAGACCCTAGGCCAGGCGGATAGCCTGCTGCTGTACATCCCGGGGGAAAAACAAGGCGCCTTGCGAGAATATGCCAGCGTGCAAGAGCTGGCCCAGGATTGGCTGCAACGCCTGGCCGTACCGGGATTCTCTGAATTTGTCCTGCGGTTTGTCTCGGTTCATGAACGGGCGCAGTTGCAAGCCGAGTTTGAATCCAGGTTGTCGCAAGCGCTCGAGCAGGGTGAGCTGAGCATCGACTATGAGTCGCAGGCATTCGATCGACAGCTGTTCAGGCTCCAGGTGACAGCGCAATTGTTCGCACTGTCGGACGATGCCAGGAGACTGGCGGTTCCGACTGCGGTGGTCGATGCGCAAGCGCGTCAGCGTCGCCTCGAGTGGTATGAGGCTGCCGGTCTGGATGTGCTGGCTGTTGCTGGTTTGCTGGTCCCGGCGGTGGGGCAGATTCTGCTGGGCGTGGCCGCTGTCGACCTGGCCCACGAGGTGTACGAAGGCTTCCATGCCTGGCGTGCGGATCATCATGAGGAAGCGATAGAACACCTGGAACGAGCCCTGGAGCAGGTGGCCGGTGTCGTAGCATTGGGGACGTTGGGGCTGGCCGCGCAAGGCCTGCTGCGCGCCTCGGGATTCATGGGCCAGCTGCACGTGGTACGTCTGGACAGTGGTGAGGCGCGTCTATGGCATCCAGAGTTGTCTGCCTATCGTCAGCCTAGCTCGAGTGGGTCGGGGGTGCCGGGTGAACATCCGGGCTTGTTCGACTTCGCGGGGCGTTCGTTCCTGCGCCACCGTGGAGGCAACTACGCCGTTGCCAGGGGGCAGGAGGGCTGGCGGATCCAGCCGGCCGATGTTCATCAGCGTTACGCGCCGCCGTTGGTGCACAACGGCGATGGCGGTTGGTTGCACGAGGGCGAATCACCCTGGCAGTGGACCGATCCGGTGGCGCTGGCCAGGCGTCTTGGACACTATGCCGAGGGGCTTTCCGATTACCGGGTTGGCCAGGTGCTGGCAGCGAGCGGATATGACTCTGATGCGCTTCGACAGGTGATACTGGAGCATTCGCCCGTACCCGCATTGCTGGCCGATGCGTTCGAGCAACTCGTTAGCGTGCGGTTGCCCGTCGCCGAAGTGTCCTCCAGGTCGACGCTGTTGTTGCGCAGCAGTTTTGCACAACTGTCCCCGCGAGCCGTTCACCAGTTGACTGAATCGGCGACGGATATCGAGCGGCAATTCATTGCCCGTCGTGGGTTATTGCCCGCAACACTTGTCGAAAAGGCCACACGGATGCAGCGGGAACTGCGCCTGGGTCGTGCCTTGCTAGGCTTCCTCCCGCCCGCGACGGCAGGCGTGGATACCGCTCGCCTGGCAGTCCACCTTGTGCCGCAATTGCCGGGTTGGCCGGCGGGAGAGGTGCTGTCCATTTCCTCGGCGTCACTCGAGGACGTTGCCAGGGGGCATGGCAATGTCCTTGAAAACCTTTTCCGCGCACTTCCCCTATCGTTGCAAACGCAGTTGGAGAATGCGCAAAACCTGGGTGAGCAACTGGCGAGCCGCGCACTCATGCAGCGCAGGCAGTGTGCACAGCTGCTTGGCCTGCAGATGGAGGTGCCCTGGTGGCGTGCGCCTGGGCTGCTCGCAGATGGCAGGATTGGCTATGCCCTGAGCGGGAGAGGGCGGCTGGCGGCCATCCATCCCTCGCGCTCCGGGCAGGTGCGGGCGCTATATCCGGGGATGAGCGATGGCGAAATCGACGCATTGGTAGTGGACGTGCAGGAGCGAGGCCTGTCCCTTGGCGACTACCTGGCCCAGCGCAAGCATGAACTCACTGTGCTTGAGGCCACCCTGCGCAGTTGGGAGGCCGACGCTGACGGGCTTGAGCTGCTTGAGGCACGCAAGCGAGTGAGTCGAAAGATCCACCGGGCCTGGAGCCGCCAGTCAGAACGTGCCTACGATGCGCAAGGTGTAGCCTATGGTTTGCGCCTGGATTTTCGTGGTGCGCGGATTGGTGAACTGCCGGCGCTGGAGGATTGCTCGTTCGAGTCGGTGGTCGAGCTGACGTTGACCGACATGGACTTGTCCAGCGTGCCCGAGGGGTTTTTCGGGCAGTTTCCCGACCTTCAGCACCTGTCGCTCGATCACAACAGGCTGGAGCGCTTGCCTGACGGGATCGTATCGCGGACGGCGTTGAAATCCCTTAACCTGGCGCATAACCGCTTGAGTCTTGCCGGGCAGCCACAGTACCTGCTGGCAGGTCTGGCACGCCTGGAAGTGCTGACCCTTGCCGACAACCCGCTGACCGTTGCCCCTGACCTGGGGGGCATGCCCTTGCTGCGGCGGGTGCAACTGCAAGGCTGTCAACTCGAAACCTTGCCGTCGGGCCTGGTGACCCGGGGGCTGCTGGAGTTGGCCGACCTGCGCGACAACCGGATCGCAGTGTTGCCGATGGAACTGGCCAGCATCCCACGTGTCCGGGCGCACTGCGTGCTGCTGGCGGATAACCCGCTGCAAGCCGACAGCCTGCGTATGCTTCAGGATTATGCATTGCGTACCGGTGCCAATCTGGGTGGCCTGACGGAGCGTCATCCTGCTCTCCAGCAAGCGAGATACTACTGGCTTGAGTTGTTGACCGGGGACATTCGCGGGCAGCGGGCGCAGCAGTGGGCGACGCTGGAGCATGAAAGCGGCGCACCGGCATTCTTCGACCTGCTTGCCCGTCTCGGTGAAACGGCCGATTACAGGTTGGCCCGAGACGACCTGCAGCGACGGGTCTGGGCATTGTTCGATGAGGCCTGGAGCAGTGCTCGACTGCGCGGAGAACTCTTCGACCTGGCGGCCAGCGATGTCACCTGTGGCGATAGCGTGGCGCTGCACTTCAGTGCCCTTGAGGTACGCATGCTGGTGCACAAGGCGGGCGCCCAGGCGCTCGATGCCCATGACGGCGCGCCCCTGCTCGACCTGGCCCTGGGGTTGTTTCGCCTTGAGCGCCTTGACGCCTTCGCCGATGAAGAGCTGGCAAGCAGGCCACTGCTGGCGGATCGGGCGCGCGACCAGGTGGAAGTTCGCCTGGTCTATCGCCTGGCGCTGGCCCGCGCTCTGGAGTTGCCCGGGCAGCCGCGAGCGATGCTGTACCCCGATTGGGCCGGAGTGACGCAAACTTCGATCGATCAGGCGCAGGCTCAGGTGCTGGCGGATGAGCAGACTGTGCTGCTGCCTCGCTTCATTGAGTCGCGTGATTTCTGGCAGCAGTTCCTGCGCACCCGGTACGCGGCGCGCTTCACGGCCATGGATGCACCGTTCCGTCGGCAGCTGGAATGGGCCGAGGTGCGCGATAGCCAGTACTACCGCGAGGTGCAACGTATCAGTGCGGCACGGCAGCGGGCGTTCGACGACCTGGTGCATGAGCTGACACTGGCGGAGCGGGCGCAAAAGCCCGGGCAATCGCCAAGTCATTGAGTAATGATGAGTTTTTATCAATTAAGGGTTGTAACTTGGCTTGATGCCGGTACAATGGCGCGGCTCATCGCCAGATGAGCTGCGTTATGGTGGCCCCATCGGTCCCCCCGCATTGATTACCCGTTAACCTGGTCAGGCCCGGAAGGGAGCAGCCATAGCGGGAACATCGAGTGCCGGGGTGTGGCTGGTGGGGCCGCCACCCATTACGCCTGATGGCGCTCAGTATCTCTCTCCTGTTCTGTACTTCGATAGCATTGCCCTGCAAGTTGCCTGCGCGTGCATGACTGTCGGCACTCGTCCATCGCCTGGCAATATTCTTGTACCGCAGCAATCGATTGGCCAGCCCGTAGTGTCTGTGACATGGACCTACAGGGAGAGCGGCCATGTCTACACCTGAGCACGTACAGGCGCCGGGCTTGAATACGGCACCTGCCGGAGATTTTTCTTCGGCCAGCTTCAATCTTGATTTCCTGCGCCAGCAAATGCCGGACTGGTTACGCCAGGCCCCGCCTGTGCTGTTGGCGCAACTGGCGGCCAGCATGCGTGCCAGCGAGGCGAGCCGCGCGGCACGCACCCGGTTGCTGGCACCGCTGCGATCAATCCAGGCATTCGCCGCGCCACGCTTCTCGGCGGCGCTCAAGCGTCGCTTCGGCACACGGCTTTCCGAGGCAACGGATCGCTTCGAGCGCGGGGACATGCACCTGGATGGTTTTACCCTGCCGATCTATCGACCCGTCTGGAAGCGCAGCTATATCCAGCAGGATCTGCTGCAGGCCGCGTTGCATAACTTCACCCCGAGCCAGGCCGCGTCCGGCAGTGTGGTAAGTCGCTCGTCACAGTTCCTTCGCAAGGGCAGGCCGCTGGGTGGAGTCGATGTCGTGGCGTTCATTGCCTTGTGCCGCGAACTCGATCTGGGTGGTCAGTACCAGCGGCATATCGACGGGGTGTTCAATCCTGACGGGAACGCCGGGATACCCCAGTCGACACGTGATCTGTTCAAGGCCTGTGATCGTTACGCGCTGCAGGTCGATGCCCATCTGGCGCGGATCCGCGGCACGCTCGGTACGGCAGCGCACCAGCACATGCTCGATGTCAGCGAGCAAAAGCGCGGGATCAACGAGCAGGGCCTGGCGCTGCGTTACAAGCGCCTGAAGCTTGCCGGCTTTGCATTGAACGGGATCAGCCTGTTCGAGTTCAGCCTGCAACCGGTGGGACACCTGGCTGGAATCGAGCAACCCTGGGCCAGGCTGATTGTGCATATTCCCGAGGATCCACAGTGCCCGCTCAAGGAGTATTCCGGCTGGCGTGAGTTCGAAGCGGACCTGGCCAGCCGGTTGGCCAACGACCATTATCAGCGTTTCTTCCTGCGTTTCGTGACGCGGCGCCAGTGGCCTGCCTTTCACCAGCAGTTGGCGCGCCGGCTTTTTCAGCAACAAGACGGCCGGAGGGTGCGGCTGGAAGCACCGTCCTTGTCACTGGATGGTCCTCTTCGCCGGGCCGACCTGTTCGATGAGCTGTTCGACGAGCGCCTGAGCCTGCTCAAGGATGATGGACGTTTCCTGGCTGTGCCGACGGCCGAACTGGAAGCCGCTGAGCGCCAGGCAACCCTGGACAAGGCATTGGCCCTGGGCATGGATGTGCTGGGGTTGGCCGCCTTCATTGTGCCGGGCGTTGGCCAGGCATTGTTCGGAGTGGTGGTGGCACAGTTGATGGGCGAGGTCTTTGTCGGCCTGGAAGACTGGGCAGAAGGCGATCGCCACGAGGCCTTGAAATGCCTGACGCAGGTGGTGGGCGAGGTCGCCGGGTTGGCGGCGGGCGCGGTTGTGGTTGCCGGGGCGGCCACATTGGTGCGCAATTCGACCTTGTTCAGGCGTCTGGCCCTGGTGCGCCTGGACAATGGCACCCAGCGCCTGTGCAACCCCGACCTGGCACCTTATGCGGTGCAGCTGGACCCTGCGCTGGCAGGTACACCGTCCGGGCAGGGCATCTACCTGGTGGACGGGCAACAATTTGTTCGTATCGACGGTAGTTACTATCGTGTCGAGCAAACGGCCGACGCCGGGACCTGGCGCGTTCGGCACCCGGTCCGTGACGACGCCTGGGTCCCGGCGCTCGAACACAATGGCCAGGGGGCCTGGCGCAGTCGTTTTGACAGTCCGCGACAGTGGCAGGGCAGCCAATACCTGTTTCGACGCCTGGGCCACAGTGTCGATGATTTCAGCGACGAGGAAGTCACCGCGTTGCTGGCCATCAGCGGCACCGATGAAGCGCAACTGCGTCAATGGCATCTGCAGCAGCGCACACCCGCTGGTGCATTGCGTGAAGCCTTCGCCAGGGTGCGTTTGCAAAGGCGCCTGCAAGGCCTGGACGAGCAGTTGCGAACGTCTTCGGAGGTAGCTGACGATGTGCTGGTCTGGCGCTTGTTGCAGTCCATGGCGAGTGAAGCGCTTGCCGAGGGGGATGCCGCAAGGCTGGGTGAGCAGATGCAGCGGTGGCTGCAGGAAAACTGGCAAGGATTCTTTGAGCATTGCATGACGCTGGAGCGACCGGCCGCAAGGTCGGTGCTGACCCGTGATTTCCCTGGGTTGGCGCCGGCCATTGCCGAAGAAATCGAAGCGGGTGCAACGGCCACCGAGCGCCTGGCCATGGACAGCGAAGTCCGCCTGCCGATGCGCCTTGCCCGGCAGGCACGTCAGGCGTTGCGCGAATCGCGGCTCGATCGCGCCCTCGAAGGGTTTTTCTGGCCGCAGATGGCCAATGCCGACTGCGACCGTCTGCTGCTGCATGCGCTGATGGAAGACCCGCAGTGGCCCCCCTCGCTCAAACTGCACATCGCCGATACTCAAGCCGTCCCTCAAAGCCGGGAACTGATCAGAAGGGGAAGGCGCTATATCGACAGCCAGCAGCCTGATGCGCCTGCCCGAGACCTGCTTGAACTGGCGCGTGAGCTGGCCGGCTTTGCACCGCAGGTACATCTGCAGGACCTGCGCCGCCAGCTTGGCGTGCAAATCAGCCAGCAGCGGGACCTGGCCAGGCGGGTGCTGGGTGAGGCCGGGCAGCGCTGGTGGACGCCGCTGCAACGACTGGCCGACGGCCGCTTGGGCTATGCATTGAGCGGCCGGGGTGTGCTGGCGGTAGCGCAGCGGTCCATTGAAGAAGAAATACTGGAGCTCTATCCGGACTTTTCTGCTGAGGATATTACTGCCTTTCTAGAGCCTTACCGTGCCCGCCCGGCTGCGGCCCGGGCACTGTTGCAGCGTCGCCGGGATGAATTGCAGCGCCTGCGTGGCACGCTGCAGCACTGGCAGGCACAGCCCGGCAGCCGCTATCAGGCCGACAGCCGCCAGCTTTTCGCCAATCGTCTGCTCGGTGCCTGGCGGCGCCAGGTAACGGCCATCCACACGCCGCTGGGCCAGCGGCTGGGCTATTCGCTGTTCCTGGGCGATTTGCACGTGGGGGCGCTGCCTTCACTGGAGTCGATCGATTTCAGCCATATTGTCGAACTGGACCTGTCCGGCGCGCGGTTGAACAGCATCACCCCCGGCTTTTTCGAACAGTTTGGCCGCTTGCGTTTTCTCGATCTGTCCGGCAATGCCTTGACCCGCGTGCCGGATGGTCTCGAACGGCGCCTGACGCTGCGCCACCTGCGCCTGCGCGGCAACCGCATTACCCTGGATGAAGCGGGTGCCAGGCGCATGGCGAACATGTGGGGGCTGGAGACGCTGGACCTGACGGGCAATCCACTGAGCCAGGCCCCCGACCTCAGCCGTATGACCCACCTGCGTGTCATGCAATTGCGCAATACCGGAATCGAACAACTGCCGGTGGGGTTCTGGGACCAGGCAGCGCTTGAGGCGCTCGATCTGCGTGACAATCGCATCAGTCACCTGCCTGAGCAATTTTTCGAAGAGCCCCGGGGCTTTTTGCGACGAGTGCATCTGGAGGGCAACCCGTTGCCCGAAGCCCAGCAGCGCCGCCTGCTGGCTCGCCAGGGCCTTGCCAGGCCCGCGTCGATCCCACTGCTTCGCTATTCGGGCGAGCAGTACTGGGCTGCGCCTCGGGAGATTTATCAGCAACTCTCCAACTATTGGCGGGTACTGCAGCGCGAGCCCCGCGCCCAGCCGTTGCTGACCCTGCTTGAGCGGCTTGCCGGCATGGCCGAAGCCCGTGGGCTGCGCGAGGAACTGCGTGAACGGGTGCAGGCCGTGCTTGAGGTGGCCGTAGACAGCGACCTGGGGCATGACTTGTTCCTGTTCGTCGAGGACCCGCAAATGCTGGGCAGAGAACCTTTGTGGGTATTCAGTGCCCTGGAAATGCGCACCCAGGGCTACCGGGCCCTGGTCGACAGCCTGCAGACGCAAACACCCGAGCGACTGATCGGGTTCGCCCGTTCGCAGTTCAACCTGAGTCGCCTGGAACGCTATCTGACGGCACTCATCCAGTCGCAGCCCGAGTGGTGGGCCCTCCAGGAGGACGTCCAGCTGGCGTTTCGCCAGGCACTGCACGAACGGCTCGGGCTTCCTGGCTACAGACAGACCACGGACTTTGGCGACTTGGGCATTACCCAGGAGCACATCGCCGAAGCCGAGGAGTATGTCCGTGAGGGGCAGCCGGCCGAACTGGCACATTTTCTCGCCCATCAAGGTGTGTGGGGGCAGTACTTGCGTTTGCGCCATGCCGATGCCTGGCATGCGCTGGAAGCCCGCTTCGCCGAGCGTGAGGAACTGCAGCGCTTGCGCGAGGTGGCCTTGCCCGCGGCCGAGCGTGAGCGTCGCGCCAATGCGCGGCACATCCAGCAGGCGCTGGACGAAGATGCCTTGATGATGCAGTTGACGCGCGAGGCAATGGGGCTGCCGGTCGAGCCATCGACGGCGGCGCGGGGTGATGGCTGATTCGTGAAGGGGGCAGGGGAGGCTGGCGTCCTCCCTGATCCCCGGAGCCGGTATGTTCCAGCGTCCGGGCAAAGATCGGCAGATGCAATTTTGCCCCCGCTCCGCTACGATTAGCGGTCTTCAGCTTGCCAGTCGCGACGGTTTTCGATGAGTTATCAGGTTCTTGCACGTAAATGGCGTCCGCGCTCGTTCCGCGAAATGGTCGGCCAGACCCATGTGCTCAAGGCTCTGATCAATGCGCTGGATAATCAGCGCCTGCACCATGCCTACCTGTTCACCGGTACCCGCGGCGTGGGCAAGACCACCATTGCGCGGATCATCGCCAAGTGCCTGAACTGCGAGACCGGTATCACCTCTACCCCCTGTGGCACCTGTTCGGTGTGCCGGGAGATCGACGAGGGCCGTTTCGTCGACCTGATCGAGATCGACGCCGCCAGTCGCACCAAGGTCGAGGACACTCGCGAACTGCTCGATAACGTGCAGTACGCACCAAGCCGCGGGCGCTTCAAGGTCTACCTGATCGACGAAGTGCACATGCTCTCCAGCCACTCGTTCAACGCCTTGCTCAAGACGCTGGAAGAGCCGCCGCCCTACGTCAAGTTCATCCTGGCCACCACTGACCCGCAAAAGCTGCCGGCCACGATCCTGTCGCGCTGCCTGCAGTTCTCCCTGAAGAACATGACCCCCGAGCGGGTGGTCGAGCACCTGAGCCATGTGCTGGCGGCCGAGAACGTTCCGTTCGAAGACGATGCCCTGTGGTTGCTGGGCCGCGCCGCCGACGGCTCCATGCGTGATGCCATGAGCCTGACCGACCAGGCCATTGCCTTCGGTGAGGGCAAGGTGCTGGCTGCGGATGTACGGGCCATGCTCGGTACGCTCGATCACGGCCAGGTCTATGGCGTGTTGCAGGCCTTGCTCGAAGGCGATGCCCGAAGCTTGCTCGAGGCGGTGCGGCAACTGGCCGAGCAGGGGCCGGACTGGAACGGCGTGCTGGCCGAGATGCTCAACGTGCTGCACCGCGTGGCCATCGCCCAGGCCTTGCCCGAGGCGGTCGACAACGGCCAGGGCGACCGTGAGCGGGTACTGGCCCTGGCCCAGGCGCTGCCGGCCGAAGACGTACAGTTCTATTACCAGATGGGCCTGATCGGTCGTCGCGACCTGCCGCTGGCGCCGGATCCTCGTGGTGGTTTCGAGATGGTCCTGTTGCGCATGCTGGCGTTCCGTCCCGCTGATACCACTGACGCACCGACGCCGGTACTAAAGCCGGTGGGGATCAGCCAGGCCACAGCTGATTCTGCGAGCAAGGTGGCAGCAGCCAGCCCGGCTGCGCCAGCGGTGATCGCTGCGCCGGTGGCTGCACCTGCCCCGACCGCTCCTGTCGCGCAAGACGTTGCCGAACCTGAGCCGGTCGAGGTGGCGCCGCAAGCGCCCGAGCCGGTTGTCGATCTGCCCTGGAACGATCCTGTCGAGGCGCCGCCTGTTGTCGAGCCTGAGCCTGAGCCTGAACCTGAACCTGAGGCGCCGCAACCGGCACCGGCGCAAGTCCAGGCCAGTGTTCGCCAGGTCGAGCCGCCGCACGACGATATGGGTTACAGCCCGGCGGGCATGGACCGTGACGACGAACCGCCGCTGGATGAAGACTATTACGAGCCGGACATGGATCCGGCCAGCTACAGTTATCTGGATGAACTGGCCATCGAGCATGTGCACGAGGCTGCGCCGGTCGCCGAACCCGAGCCGTTGCCGGCCGCCCAGCCGGCCACCGGCCTGGCCTTGCAATGGCTGGAATTATTCCCGCAGTTGCCGATTTCCGGGATGACCGGCAGTATCGCCGCCAACTGTACGCTGATGGCTGCGCAGGGCGATGACTGGCTGCTGCACCTGGACCCGGCCCACAGCGCCCTGTTCAACGCCACCCAGCAGCGGCGCCTGAACGAGGCCCTGAACCAGCACTTCGGGCGCACACTCAGGTTGTCCATCGAGCTGATTCGCCCGGAGCAGGAAACCCCGGCCCAGGCGGCGGCCCGCAAGCGTGCCGAGCGCCAGGGCGAGGCCGAGGCATCGATTCACGCCGATCCGCTCATCCAGCAGATGATTCAGCAGTTTGGCGCCATGGTCCGGCAGGATACGATTGAACCTGTGGACGCCCCGGTTGCCCAGGGCGAATGACCGAATGACACAAGCGGCCCGGCCCAGACCCGCGCCGCATTCCGTAACGCTATAGTTGAGGTGATCCCCATGATGAAAGGTGGCATGGCCGGCCTGATGAAGCAGGCCCAGCAGATGCAGGAAAAAATGGCCAAGATGCAGGAAGAACTGGCCAACGCCGAAGTGACCGGCCAATCGGGCGCTGGCCTGGTCAGCGTGGTGATGACCGGTCGTCACGACGTCAAGCGCATCAGCCTGGACGACAGCCTGATGCAGGAAGACAAGGAAGTCCTGGAAGACCTGATCGCCGCCGCCGTCAACGATGCCGTGCGCAAGGTCGAGCAGAACAGCCAGGACAAGATGGGCAGCATGACGGCCGGCATGCAGTTGCCACCAGGTTTCAAGATGCCCTTCTAAAGTGCTCGCAAGTGAATAAGCCAGGCTATTGCCTGGCTTTTTTTTTGCGCCGTCGTCAGTTGTAGGTGATGGTGAACCAGGCCCGGGCCGGCGCCGGTCCTTCGCGAATCTGTGAGGAGGGGACCTGCTGGATGTACTGGGCGCTCAGCTGGATTTCATGGCGTGACACGCCAGGGTAGACGGTCCCGGCCGCGAGTGAACTGCCCAGGGCAATGGTCGAAGTGGCACCATTGAGGCGGTGTTGAATGCGAATGCCAACACCTGCGGCGCCTGCTCCAGGTGCCAGGCGCAGGGCCTGGGTACGGTTGTCGGGGTGGTGGGCGTCGGTGATGGCGAACCGTACGTACCGGCTGCCACCGGGCGCTCCTCCGTTGCAATTGAGAACGATGGAGAAGGGTACTGCCGGGGTGGTGAAATTGACCCCATTGAAGATTGCCCGCGGATGATTGCCCAGAAATACCGGGATCAGTTTCGAGCCGGCATCGACGGAACAGGTGGGGTTGGTTTCCACTACCTCTATTTGCGGATTGGTTAGTCGCAATGTGCTCGGGGTCAGTGATGCGGCCGTGAGGTGCCCTAGTTCAACCGGCATGCGCAGTGTACCGGGTGTGATGTGTCCGGTTTTAATCAGGGACAGCGTAAATTGCGGTGTATGAGACCTCGTTCCGCCTGTCGGCCAGGCTACGGAATGGCGAGGCCAGCGCAAATATAGATTATGCCCATCGCCGGCGTGTAGCCGAACGCCAATACCGGACACTGAGGTTTCATAGGTATCGCCAGAGTAATAGGTCATCGGGCTGCTGAAGCCGTGGGTGTATAGCCAGCCTCTCGAACAATTCAGGCTGATTCGACTGCCGCTCACGCGCTGCTCAAACAGAACGTGGTCTACAGGGAGGTCGTTGTTGACCACCAGCCTCTGCGGAAGGTTGAAGTAGAAGGTTTGCGGGCCAGACCCATTGACGTACCGGCAACCGGTACGCCCGTCCGCAAGCGCCTGATTGGAAAGCGCACCCAGCAGCAGGGCCGACGCCGCCAGGTGGGACCTTGACTTGCTTGTAGCTATCGTTGCAAAAAAATCAGGCAAGGCAATTGGAAAAATCATGGATCGTGCTTCCGCTACAGGCTGGTCGGGTGATGGAGTGCCACAGGTGTAAGCAAGCGCGCATGCAGTGGTGGGCCTTTCCCCCGGTGGCATGCAGGTTAATCGTCAGTTGTAGGTGATGTTGAACCTGGCCCGGGCCGGTGCCAGCCCTTCTCGAATCTGTGAGGGGGGGACCTGCTGGATGTACTGGGCGCTCAGATTGATTGCAAAGCGTGGCACGCCAGGGTAGACGGTCCCGGCCGCGAGTGAACTGCCCATGGCAACGGTCGAAGTGGCACCATTGAGGTGATGCCGAATGCGAACGCCAACACCTGCGGCGCCGGCGTTGGGTGCCAGGCGCAGGGCTTGGGTACGGTTCTCGGGATAGTGGAAGTCGGTGATGGTGAACCGTACGTTTCGGCTGCTACCGGGTCCTCCTCCACTGCAATTGAGGGCGATGGAGAAGGGCATTGCCGGGGTGGTGAAATTGACTCCATTGAAGCTTGCCCGCGGATGATCGCCCAGGAACACCGGGATCAGTTTCGATCCAGCATCGACGGAGCAGGTGGGAATGTTTTCCACTACCTCAATTTGTGAATTGGCTAGCCGCAAAGACTCAGTGGTCAGTGCGCCGGCTGTGACATGTCCTAGTTCAACCGGCAACCTCAGTGTGCCGGGTGTGATAGGTCCGATTTTTTCCAGGGTCAGAAAAAACCTCGGGGTCTCATGCTGGCTTCCGGTGTTTTGCGAGATTTCGGAATGGCGTGGCCAATGCAGATAATCGTGTCTCGCGACGCTGAGGACTTGTACCCGAACGCCAATACCAGGAACTGTAGTTCGATAGACAAAGCCAGAGTGCAAGCTCATCGAGCTATTGAAGCCGTGGGTGAGTCGCCAGCCTGCCGAGCAACGAATGCTGACTGTAGGACCGCTCGCTGATAGATGCTCGAATATGTATCCGTCAGGGAGGTTCCTGTCGAACACCAGCCTTTGCGGAAGGTCGATGGTCAAGATTTGCGGCCCTGTCCCATTGATGAACTGGCAGCTGGTGCGTTCGTCCGCAAGCGCCTGACTGGAGAGCGAACCCAGCAGCAGCGCCCACGCCGCCAGGTGGGACCTTGACTTGCTTGCTGCTGTCGTTGCAAAAAAATCAGGCAAGGCAGATGGAAAGATCATGGCTCATGCTTCCGGTAAAGGCTGGTCGGGTGATGGAGTGCCGCAGGTGGCAGAAAGGCGCGGGGTCTCTCCGCTGGCACCTTTGGTGGCCGGGAAGGTGTAGGCAAACATGCACGCGGTGGCGGACGTTTCCCCCCAGCGGACCTGCAGGTTGCCGCGTGCTTGCAGGCCGCGGGCAAATATCTGGCTACCCTGGCCAACGACACCGACCTCTTTGCCGGTTTCGTCCACAACGCTGGCACCAAAGGGAAGGGCTGCTGCATTGCGTTGCCTGGCGTGAATGATCGCGGAGCGCCCCGATGAGGTCTTGAACTCCAGCATCGGGATTGCACCGGCCCTGGGAACTGCCTGCTGGCTGCTGACCTGCAGCTCGACGTCGGTTGATAGCCCCTTGGGGTCCAGGCTGACCGTATTGCGGCGGTAGGGCGTCAGATTCGGCACCACGGCATAGCCACGGCTGTCCAGCTTGAGTGCGGTGCTGCTGGACACGTGAGCTCCTTGGGCATGTTCGGCCTTGACGATGGCGAAGGTGTCCGACAAGGGCTGGGCCAGGGTTACCCCGCCGGGGTGGGCGACCACGGCACCGCGTACACCGACAGAGGCTTGCGAGGTGTTGCTGCCACGACTCAGAGAAGCACTGAGTTCGGCATTCGAACCGCGGTAGAGGGTATTGGTGCTGACTGTACTGTTGCGCTGGTCGTCGGCGCGGTCGTGGCTGGTGGTGATGCCATAGCTCAGGCTGTGATCAGCGCTGGCAGTACCGGTCAGGGTGGTTTGCCCGTGGGTACGCCCATGATTGTCCCGCGAAGCGCTGGCGCTGAGGCTCTGCAAACGTTCGCCACCCAATGGCAGGGACAGGCTCAGGTACAGGGTGTTGTCACTGCGGCCTGACTGGCTGCGTTCTCGGCTGGCATTGAGGCTGTAGCCCAGGGTCTTGTAGCGGTTGCTGTAGCCCAGGGTGTAACTCAGGTCGCCGCCGGAGCGGTTCCAGTAAGTGGCCGCCGAGGCGCTGAGGTGCAATTGACCGTAGTCGTCGGCGAGCGGTTGCCCCAGGGCCAGGGTCGTGCGGTTACGCTGGCGCAGAAAGCTCCTGCTGTCGCCATGCGCGCGTTGATACTGGCGCTGCAGGTGGGCGTCTTCCAGGCCAAAAAAGCCACTGGTTGAATAGCGGTACGTGGCCAGGGCGATCTGGGTGTCGGTTTCGGCAAGCGTCTTTGCATAGCTGAGGCGCAGGCTCTGGCCCTGGACGCTGCCCTGGCCCTGGAGGTGGGTTCTGGCCTGGGTAATGTCGGCGCCAAACGCACCCAGTTCAGTGTTCAGGGCGCCACCCAACAGGCCCGAGCCATAGCCTGAAGCCAGGTTCATGCCGCTGTAGGCAGTGACCATGTTGCTCAGGCCGTATTGCCAGGTGCCCTCGACAAATACAGGGTCGCTGTCCAGTTGCGGGTTGCGCAAGGTGCCCAGCGTGGCGCTGTAGCGGCTGACACCGGGGCGCAGCGACAAGGGCACGGCGGCGTATGGCACGGAGAAGCCGTGTTCGCGGCCGTCGGCTTCGATGACCGTGACGTCCAGGTCGCCGCCGTAGCCCGTGGAATACAGGTCGTCAATCTCGAAGGCGCCCGGTGCCACCGTGGTTTCATGCAGGATCACGCCGCGCTGGCGCACTATGACCCGCGCGTTGCTGCTGGCGATGCCGCGGACCACCGGGGCAAAGCCACGCAATGAATTGGGCAGCATGCGCTCATCACTGGCCAGGCGCAGCCCGGTAAAGCTGACCGCGTCGAACAGCTCGCCAGAGGTGTAGGCTTCGCCCAGGGTCAGTTGCGAGGTCCAGGGGGTGATGTCGCGCTGGGCGTAGCTGGCGAGGCTCTGGTAGTGCTGCTGACCCTGATTGTTCCAGGTCAAGGCGCCATCGTGGCGCAAGCGCCATTGGCCGACATTCAGGCCGCTGTTGAGTCCCAGGTAACCCTGGGTCAGGCTGCCTTGCGCTTGTTGGTGGTTGCGCGTGCCGTACAGGTTGAAGTTGTAACCGAGAAAGCCTGCCGTCACGCCACTGTCCCAATGCTCGGGATCGACAGTGTCGCGCGCGTTTCGCTTCAGCGAGGCCTGGGGCACCGACAGGAACAGGCGCTGGCTGGCGAATTCGAAGCGACTGCTGGCATCGTCGATCAGTTGTGCCAGTGCAAGGCACGCACTTTGAGGTTCCAGGCGGTCCCGGATTTCACGGTTCAGCCGCTGCACGTCGATGGCCAGTCGTTCGAGCATTGCAGTATCGAAGCAGGCTTGGGCGTCGCGGTCTTGAGCGTCGGCCTTGAAGGGCAGGTCGAAACGCCCCTGCCAGGTCTGGTTGACGAAAACGTCAACGTTGTAAGTGCCAGCGGCGACAACATTACGGTTGTTGAAGCGTGACAGGTCGATGGCCTGGCCACTGCCGTTGGTCAGGAAGGCCGGCTCGAACTGAGTTGCAGAGGCGGATGTCGTTTCGGCCTGGACGCTGGCGTGAAGTAGCATCAAGGCCACCAGACTTATAACTTTGTCCGGTACAGGCACACAAAGTCTTATAAGAGTCATGTTGGGGAGAGTCTTTAATAATTACAGGCGGCCACGGAAGTTCGCAGTGTGGACACTGTGAATGGGTGCTTGAGGTGTAGGTAAGTTGTGTGCGGCGGGTTTAATTTGAAGTGTTGAGTTGTGATTTGTTAGTGGTTCCCGCACCGTAGTCATTGATGCTGATGAACTTCACTCGTGCATCGGTACTGATCGTTGAGTGCTCTTTTATTACAAAACGCTCGCTGCTGAACGGCGCGATGTAACCGGTGCCCAAGGCTTCGCTCTTGCCATTGTGTTCAACATTGATTTCACCCATGTTCACGTAGTAAGCGGTCGGATTGTGCCCGACCAGTACCAGGCCCTTGCCGTTTTCACCAGGTGCCGTGTTCCAGGTCACCTCGGCGGGCGCGTCAGCGGCCTTGCCGGGCAGCCCTTGTGGCCGATACATCAGTTTGATCCGGGTCCTGAAGGCGAGCTGCAGGTGGTTGTCTTCCTGGGCTTTGGGCGGTACCTCAAGCATGTTCAGCCAGTACAGGGTTTCGCGGTCTTTGCTCATTGGTGCACCGCTGTGGATCAGGCGAATGGCCTGCCCCTGTTCGGGCTCGATACGGATCAGCACCGGAGTGATGGTAAAGGGCACCTGCAAGGTCTCGGGAGCCGCTTCGGCATCGCCGTCATCGAGCCAGACCTGGACCAGGGTTGGGGATTTGCTGGTATTGCTGAGATTGACGGTAACTTCACGTTCCTGGGCGGGGAAAATCACCCGGGTGCCGGAAATCACTACGCTGGCATGAGCGTGGCCGAACACTGCCAGTAGGGCCAGGGTGGCGAGCAGCTTGGGGAGCGACTGGATCATGGGACGTTCAAGACCTGAAGGGGCGGGTGCACGTATCGGTGAGCACCCGGGACGACAGTTGCCCGGAGCGGGCAACTGCCAGTGGCGAGGCTTAAGGGAAGCGGATCATGTATTGCACGCGGGTGTTCGCCGCACCTGGGGTGGTGGCACCAGTGGCGTAGTACTCGCTGTAGTAGTTAAGGGTCGCCGCGCCTGCGGTCAGCGGAACCGGGATGGTGTTCTGCGAGCCATCTGGCGCGCCGACGCGAATTTGCTCGTTTCGCTCGTTGAGCAGTTGGATCTGCACGTTCTGAGCCCCGTTGGCATCAACGTTCAGGCGCCCTAGTGGGTCGACGTTAGGACCATTGAGGAAGGAAATGTCCACATTGCCGGCGGCTGGCGTGCAGTTGCTCAGCTGGATGTTGAACGGTTGACGTTCAGCAGTCTGGCCTGGCGTGGTCAGTTGCGAAGTATGTGCTGGTCCCATGGCGACGGTGAAGTTCTGACCGCCGGCACCGCCGTTGATAGTGCAGGTAGTGCCGGAGATGCTACCGCTAAACTCGATCTGCCCATCAGTGGCTTGAGCGTTGAGGCTCATGCCGGCCAGCAATGGGAAGGACAGGGCGAAACCAAGGATGCTTTTTTTCATGTTGCTTCCATAATCGATAGGTTGTTGTGCCTTGGGGTTCATTAGTGCAGAACTTCAACTAAGTTTCTGAGGTTGCTGCGGTAATGTTGTTAGGCGAGGCGATTATGGCTTTTCTTGTTGGGGGTGGATGTAGGATCAGGTTACATGGTGTTGTGTAACTATATGACTGTCAGTGTAGGGCGTTGAGTAGTTTGCTTCAGGTTCTATCAAGTAATGGTGTTGGCTACTTGTCGAGTGCGCGCTGCTTGGCGGTTTATCTTGCAAGTGTCCTACACTGAAAGCTGTACTCACTTCCCGGTTTGACGCTGGCTCATGGGCCGGGTATAAACCGCCTTCATTTGCGCCAAGGTCTTTTCCTATGAGTTTCAGTCCACTTATCCGACAGCTGATCGACGCCCTGCGCATCTTGCCCGGTGTCGGCCAGAAAACCGCCCAGCGCATGGCGTTGCAACTGTTGGAGCGTGATCGCAGTGGTGGTGCGCGTCTGGCCCAGGCCCTGAGCCAGGCTATGGAAGGCGTAGGACATTGCCGCCAGTGCCGGACGCTGACCGAGCAGGAACTGTGCCCGCAGTGTTCCGACCCGCGTCGTGATGACAGCCTGTTGTGTGTAGTGGAGGGTCCGATGGATGTCTATGCCGTGGAGCAGACCGGCTATCGCGGTCGTTACTTTGTCCTCAAGGGGCATCTGTCGCCGCTCGATGGCCTGGGGCCGGAGGCCATCGGTATTCCGCAGTTGATGGCGCGTATCGAAGAACAGGGCACCTTCAGTGAGGTGATCCTGGCCACCAACCCGACGGTGGAGGGTGAGGCGACGGCCCATTACATCGCCCAGTTGCTGGCCGACAAGGGCCTGGTCGCCTCGCGCATCGCCCATGGCGTGCCGCTGGGTGGGGAGCTGGAGCTGGTCGACGGCGGCACCCTGGCGCATTCCTTTGCCGGGCGTAAGCCCATCGCATTGTGAGGATGCTGCTTCATCGCGGGGCAAGCCCGCTCCCACAGGAGAGTGTTGTGGGAGCGGGCTTGCCCCGCGATGGCGAGACTCAGCGTTCGCTCAGCGAAAATGCGGTCAGGCAGAAAGTAGGGACGCCTGCATCGTTCAGGCGCTTCGAACCTTCCAGTTCCGGCAGGTCAATGATGGCCGCCGCTTCGAACACCTCGGCACCGGTACGCCGTACCAGTTTGGTGGCCGCCAGCAGGGTGCCGCCGGTGGCGATCAGGTCGTCGAAAATCAGCACCGAGTCGCCTTCGCACAGGCTGTCGGCATGCACTTCGAGGAAGGCTTCGCCGTACTCGGTCTGGTAGCCCTCGGCGAGCACGTCGGCCGGCAGCTTGCCTTGCTTGCGGAACAGGATCAGGGGCTTGTTCAACTGGTGGGCGATGATCGAACCGATCAAGAAGCCGCGGGCGTCCATGGCACCGATGTGGCTGAATTCGGCCTCGACATAGCGCTCGATGAACGCATCGGCCACATGGCGCAGGCCCCGTGGCGACTGGAACAGCGGGGTGATGTCGCGAAAGATCACGCCAGGTTTCGGGAAGTCCGGCACCGGGCGGATCAGGGCTTTGAGGTCGAAGGTATCGCTGTGCATGGGGCGGGTATCCTGAAAAACGAATGCCCGCCAGTATACCCTTTATCCTGCCGGCTCAGCTGTCCAGCGAACCACCGGCCAGCGCACACAGCTGGATCGGGTCGAGGATATGGATTTCCTTGCCTTCGGCAGCGATCAGGCCGTTTTGCTGGAAGCGGGTGAAAACTCGTGAAACAGTTTCCACGGCCAGGCCCAGGTAGTTGCCGATCTCGTTGCGTGACATGCTCAGGCGGAACTGGTTCGCCGAGTAGCCACGGGCACGGAAGCGTGCCGAGAGGTTGACCAGGAAGGTGGCGATGCGTTCGTCGGCGGTCTTCTTCGACAGCAGCAGCATCATCTGCTGGTCGTCGCGGATCTCGCGGCTCATCACCCGCATCAGTTGGCGACGCAGCTGGGGCAGTTGCACCGACAGCTCGTCAAGGCGTTCGAACGGGATCTCGCACACCGAGGTGGTTTCCTGGGCCTGGGCCGACACCGGGTAGGTCTCGG
The DNA here is from genome assembly GCF_030272875.2 of Pseudomonas sp. BJa5. Taxonomy (NCBI): domain Bacteria; kingdom Pseudomonadati; phylum Pseudomonadota; class Gammaproteobacteria; order Pseudomonadales; family Pseudomonadaceae; genus Pseudomonas; species Pseudomonas sp. BJa5. The sequence goes on along the minus strand of NZ_JALRNG020000010.1, from coordinate 102,696 downwards.
TGTCCATGCCGGACAGGCCGACCAGCTCACTCGGCAGATGGAAGCCGGTGATCTGTTCCTCGCCGCCGTCGCTCAAACTGAAGGTTTTCAGGGCGCCGGAGCGCACTGCGTAGACCGAATCGAAATTGTCGCCCTGGCGGAACAGGAACTCGCCTTTCTTCAGCGGTCGCCCGCGCTTGACGATTTCATCCAGTGCATCCATGTCTTCCAGGTTCAATGACAAGGGCAGGCACAGAGGCGCCAGGCTGCAATCCTTGCAATGGGCCTGGTTGTGGGCGCGCAGTTTGACTGGCTCGGACATTTCTTCATTCCTTGTGGGAAAGCACACATAAGCCGTAAGGGTAACTCAGGGCATGGGGTTTCGGCCAGTCCATGCCGGGTAAGGCATGCTGGCACAGGTGCGGCGTATCGTCCGACCTCGTTCAACATAGTGTGCTTTACAAGGAAATCTGTAAATCAGATGACCCGGGAGAAACGCTGCTGGCTATGCATGCCCAGGTAGGCGTCGAACACCATGCATACCGAACGAACCAACAGGCGGCCGGCGGGCAGTACCTCGATACCCTGGCTGCTGAGGTTGATCAGGCCATCCTTGTGCATGGCCTGAAGGGCGGGCCATTCCTCCTTGAAATAACCGCGAAAGTCGATGGTGAACGCCTGCTCGATGCTGTCGAAGTCCAGTTCGAAATGGCAGATCAGTTGCTGGATCACCGCCCGGCGCAGACGGTCGTCGGCGTTGCACACCAGGCCCCGGCTGGTGGCCAGTTGCGAGGTGGCGAGGGTGTCCTGGTAGGTGTTCAGGTCGCTGCTGTTCTGGCAGTACAGGTCGCCGATCTGGCTGATGGCCGATACCCCCAGGCCAATCAGGTCGCAATGACCGTGGGTGGTGTAGCCCTGGAAGTTGCGTTGCAGGGTCGACTCTTCCTGGGCGATGGCCAGCTCGTCGTCGGGCAGGGCGAAATGGTCCATGCCGATGTAGCGATAGCCGGCGGCAGTGAGCTGTTCGATGGTCCGTTGCAGCATTTCCAGCTTGGCGGCAGGCGCCGGCAGGTCGTTGCTGTCGATGCGTCGCTGGGGCATGAAACGCTCCGGCAGGTGCGCATAGTTGAACACCGACAAACGATCCGGTTGCAGCTTGATGACTTCTTCCACGGTGCGGGCGAAACCTTCCGGGGTCTGCTTGGGCAGGCCGTAGATCAGGTCGAGGTTGATCGAGCGAAACTGCAGGGTGCGGGCCGCATCGATGATCGTCCGGGTCTGTTCCAGGCTTTGCAGGCGGTTGATCGCCCGTTGCACCAGCGGGTCGAGGTCCTGGACGCCGAGGCTGACGCGGTTGAAGCCCAGTTCGCGCAGCAGGCCCATGGTCGACCAGTCGGCTTCGCGCGGATCGATCTCGATGCCATAGTCGCCGGAGTCGTCATCGAGCAGGTTGAAATGCTTGCGCAGGTGGGCCATCAGCTGGCGCAGTTCGACATGGCTGAGGAAGGTCGGGGTGCCGCCACCGAAATGCAGTTGTTCGACGGTCTGTTTGGGGTCCAGATGGCAGGCGATCAGCTGGATTTCCTGTTCCAGGCGCTGCAGGTAGGGCGCGGCGCGGCCACGGTCCTTGGTGATGACCTTGTTGCAGGCGCAGTAGTAGCAGATGTTGGCGCAGAACGGCACATGCACGTAGATCGACAAGGGACGCACGGCACGCCGGCTGTCACGCAGGGCATGCAGCAGGTCGAAGGAACCGACTTCGCTGTGCAGTTGCACGGCGGTCGGGTAGGAGGTGTAACGCGGACCGGCCAGGTCATAGCGGCGAATCAGGCCAGTGTCCCAGCGAAGTGCGTCGATCATGTGGGCAGTCCCCGGATGTATCAGCAGTGTCCGGAGTCTAAGGAGTGGCGAGAAAATCTGTTTTGATTTGTATCAAAAGCGCTTCAGTGGCCCATCAACCAGTGTTGGTGCGGCCCCGGCAAGGTCCACAGGCCAAAGAGGATCACCAGCAGGCCGCCGGCGATGCGCACGCCGCGCTTTCGCAGCAGGGCGCCGGTTTGCTCGGCCGCCAGCCCGGTGGCCAGCAGCACCGGCCAGGTGCCCAGGCCGAATGCCAACATCAACAGGGCGCTGTCGAGTGCGTTACCCTGGCTCGCGGCCCAGAGCAGGGTGCTGTACACCAGGCCGCAGGGCAGCCAGCCCCACAAGGCACCCAGCAGCAGGGCGCGGGGCAGGCTGGACACCGGCAGCAGGCGGTTGGCCACGGGCTGGATATGCCGCCACAAGCCGCGGCCCAGGCCTTCGATGCGGGTCAGGCCGCTCCACCAGCCGGCCAGGTACAGGCCCATGCTGATCAGCAGCAAGGCCGCAACCACGCGCAGGCCCAGGGCCACCGGGCTGTTGGCCACGGCCCAGCCGGCCAGGCCCAGTAGCAGGCCGGCCAGGGCATAGCTGAGGATGCGGCCCAGGTTGTAGGCCAGCAACAGGCGAAAACGGCGGCTGCGTTGTTCCTTGGGGATGGCCAGGGTGAGCGCGCCCATCAGGCCTCCACACATGCCCAGGCAGTGACCGCCACCGAGCAGGCCGAGAATCAGCGCCGAGCTGAGCAGGGGCAGCAGTTCAAGCACGGGGTGGGGCGCCGTCGTCGGGTTTCTTGCCGTCGGCTTCGTCCATGGCGGCGGTGTGCTGCGGATCCTGGTCGTCGAACAGGATGCTGTGGGCCGGGCTGTCGAGGTCGTCGTACTGTCCGCTGTCCACCGCCCAGAAGAAGATGTAGACGGCGATGGCGACGATCAGCAGCGCGGCCGGGATCATGACGTATAACGCAGGCATGGTGGCTCCTGATCAGGCCGTGGCAGGGTGGGCGGTGCTGGCCGGTGCGCCGTTGGCCGGCAGGCCTTTGATGCGGGTCAAACGCAGGGCGTTGAGCACCACGATCAGCGAACTGACCGACATGCCCACCGCCGCCCATACCGGAGTAATCCAGCCCAGGGCGGCAAAGGGCAGCATCAGGCCATTATACAGCGCTGCCCACAGCAGGTTCTCGATAATGATCCGCCGGGTGCGACGTGCCAGGCTGAAGGCCTGGATCAGCGCGTCCAGGCGATTGGACAGCAGCACCGCATCGGCGCTGGTCTTGGCAAGGTCAGTGGCCGAGCCCATGGCGATGCTGATGTCGGCGGCGGCCAGCACCGGTACATCGTTAACCCCGTCGCCGAGCATCAGCACCTTGCGGCCCTGCTGTTGCAAGGCCTTGAGCTTTTCCAGTTTGTCGTCCGGGCGCAGGCCGCCGATGGCCTGGTCGATCTGCAGCTCGGCCGCCACGCTGTGCACCATCGGCGAACTGTCGCCCGACAGCAGCAGGGTCTGCCAGCCCCGTGCGCGGCAGGCAGCCAGCAGGTCGGCGGCGTCGCTGCGCAGACGGTCATCGAGTACCAGCCAGGCCAGGGCGCCGTGGCTGTCACCCAGCAACAGCCACTGGCCAGGCTCGGCAGGCATCGACGGCAGCGGGGCGCCGCTGAGGGCGCAGACATAGTCCGCTGCGCCGATACGCAGGCGCTGTCCCTGAACGACACCTTCAAGCCCCCGCCCGGGTTCGGCATGGACCTCGTCGGCGGGCACGCTGGCGCGACCGAAGGCACGGGCGATCGGGTGTTCGGAACGGTTTTCCAGGGCAGCGGCAAGCATCAGGCACTGGTCGGCATCGACGGCGCCAAGCGGGCGGATGGCGCGCAAGGTCAGGCGGCCTTCGGTGAGGGTGCCGGTTTTGTCGAAGATGACTGTATCGATCTGGTTCAGGCCTTCGAGCACATGGCCGCGGGTCAGCAGCAGTCCGAGTTTGTGCAGGGTGCCGGTGGCGGCGGTCAAGGCGGTCGGGGTGGCCAGGGACAAGGCGCACGGACAGGTGGCGACCAGCATGGCCAGCACGATCCAGAACGCCCGGGATGGGTCCAGTTGCCACCAGAGCAGGCCGATGGCCGCGGCGGCCACCAGGGAGAACAGCAGGAACCATTGCGAGGCGCGGTCGGCGATTTCGGCCAGGCGCGGTTTTTCCGACTGCGCCCGCTCCAGCAGGCGGACGATGGCCGACAGGCGGGTGTCCTGGCCCAGCGCCTGGACCTCGACGGTCAGCGCACTTTCCACGTTCAACGTGCCGGCAGTGACCGCATCGCCGGCACGGCGGGGTTGCGGCAGGTATTCGCCGGTCAGCAGCGACTCATCGACACTCGACTGGCCATTGACGATGCGCCCGTCGGCGGGGACGACGTGGCCCGGTTGAATCAGTACGCAGTCGCCCAGTTGCAACTCACTGAGCAGGATTCGCTCGCTCTGGCCCGCCGCGCCCAGGCGCAGGCAGGAGGCCGGCAGCAGGTTGACCAGTTGCGCGGTGGCGGCGGCCGTGCGTTCGCGGGCGCGCCGCTCCAGGTAGCGGCCGGCCAGCAGGAACAGGGCGAACATGCCCACGGCATCGAAATACAGCTCGCCGCTGCCGGTGATTGCCGTCCAGATGCCTGCGCCATAGGCCAGGCCGATGGCCAGGGACACCGAGACATCCATGGTCAGGTGGCGGGTGCGCAGGTCGCGGGCAGCACCACGGAAGAACGGCGCGCAGCTGTAGAACACGATGGGCGTGGTCAGGAACAGCGCGACCCAGCGCAGAATGGTGTGCAGTTCCGGGCTCAGGTCGATATTGAATTCCGGCCAGGTGGCCATGGTCGCCATCATCGCCTGGAACCACAGCAGGCCGGCGACGCCCAGCTGGCGCAGGGCGGTGCGGTTTTCGCTGGCCAGTTGTTCGGCGGCGCGGTCGGCCTGGTAGGGGTGGGCGGCGTAGCCGATGTGGCGCAGCTCGGCGAGCAGTTTCGACAGCGGCAGCTGGCTGTCGGCCCAGTTGACCTGCAGGCGGTGGTTGGACAGGTTCAGCCGCGCCTCGGTGACCCCGGGCAGGTTGCGCAGGTGCTTCTCGATCAGCCAGCCGCAGGCGGCGCAGCTGATGCCTTCGATCAGCAGGGTAGTCTCGGCCAGCTCCCCGCTGTGACGCACGAAGGGCTTCTGCACATCGGCGCGGTCGTACAGGGCCAGTTCGTCGACCAGTTGCTGGGGCAGTGCCTCGGGGTTGGCGCTGGCCTCGCTACGGTGCTGGTAGTAGCTCTCCAGGTTGCCGGCGACGATGGCTTCGGCCACGGCCTGGCAGCCGGGGCAGCAGAACAGCCGCGGCTGGCCGAGTACCACGGCGGTGAAGTGGCTGCCGGCGGGCACGGGCAGGGCGCAGTGGTAGCAGGGTGTGGGGCTGGTCATGGCGGCGGGTCGCAGATTCTTGGGTTGATCTGATCGCGGGGCAAGCCCGCTCCCACGGAAGACCCTGTGGGAGCGGGCTTGCCCCGCGATCAGGTGCGAATCATTTCTCCAGGTGTTCGGCCCCTTGCAAGGCTTCGTCGCCGAGTTGCAGGGTCACGCCGTGCTCGACTTTCTCCTCCTCGAACAACCGCCAGACATGCGCATCCTGGCTGCCCAGCAGCTCGACGAAGCGACGCCCTTCGACCTTGTCGCCGAGCTGGCCCAGGTAGCGTCCGGCTTCGCTGTCGCTGCGGGTCAGGACGATCTTGCGGTCCTTCTGCGGCTGGGTCGGCGAGATCAGGTTCAGTTCCAGGGTCTGCGGCTGGCTGTTGCCGGTCAGGCGCAGGTCGACTTCGCCGGTCAGCTCGTCCAGGTGCACGCTGGCCTTGAGGTTCAGGGTCTGGGCCAGCAGTTCGCGGTCCAGTGAGCGGTTGATGCCTTTGCCAGCCTCGTAGTAGTTGTCATTGACCAGGTTGTCCGGATTGTGCACCGCGATGGTGACCATGGTCAGGCTCAGGGTCACCGAGGTGGCCAGCACCCCGATGATGATCCAGGGCCAGAGGTGCTTGTACCAGGGGCTGGTGGCAGTTGCAGGCATGTAGTGGCTCTCTTATCGAATTTGTGGGCCGATGAACCGGCTCTTGGCTTCAACCTGGGCAGCGCTGTCGTCAGCGTTCTTGAGGATGAAGATGACTTCGTTGGTGGACGACGGCAGTTTTTCCGGGGCCATCGACAGTTGCACCGGCAGGCTGACGATGTCGCCGGCCGCGACGCGGATCTCTCCCGCACCTTCGAGCTTCAGGCCCGGCAGGCCGGTGGCTTCGAGCACGTAGACGTGGTCGCGCTGGTCCTTGTTCATCACCTTCAGGCTGTAGACGTTCTCGATCCGGCCCTGGGCGTTCTCGCGATACAGGACGCGGTCCTTGCTGACATCGAAGCCCACCAGCGAGCGGGTCACGAATGCCGTGGCGAGCAGGGAAATCATGGCCAGCAGGACAAGGGCGTAGCCGATCAGTCGCGGGCGCAGCATGTGGGTCTTCTGCCCCGACAGGTTGTGCTCGGTGGTGTAGCTGATCAGGCCCTTGGGGTAGTTCATCTTGTCCATGATGGTGTCGCAGGCATCGATGCAGGCGGCGCAGCCGATGCATTCGATCTGCAGGCCGTCGCGGATGTCGATGCCGGTCGGGCAAACCTGGACGCACATGGTGCAGTCGATGCAGTCACCCAGGCCCTTGGCCTTGTAGTCGAGGTCTTTCTTGCGCGGGCCGCGGGTTTCGCCGCGGCGCGGGTCGTAGGAAACGATCAGGGTGTCCTTGTCGAACATCACGCTCTGGAAGCGCGCATAGGGGCACATGTACACGCACACCTGCTCGCGCAGCCAACCGGCGTTGCCATAGGTGGCCAGGGTGAAGAAACCGACCCAGAAGTAGGCCCAGCCGTCGGCCTGGCCGGTGAAGAATTCCACCGCCAGCTCACGGATCGGCGAGAAGTAGCCGACGAAGGTCATGCCGGTGACGAAACCGATCAGCAGCCACAGGCTGTGCTTGGCGGCCTTGCGCAGGAACTTGTTGGCGCTCATGGGCGCCTTGTCGAGCTTCATGCGCTGGTTGCGATCACCCTCGGTGACCTTTTCGCACCACATGAAGATCCAGGTCCAGACGCTCTGCGGGCAGGTGTAGCCGCACCAGACACGCCCGGCGAACACGGTGATGAAGAACAGGCCGAAGGCGGCGACGATCAGCAGGCCCGAAAGCAGGATGAAGTCCTGCGGCCAGATGGTGGCGCCGAAGATGTAGAACTTGCGCTCCGGCAGGTTCCACCAGACGGCCTGGTGGCCGCTCCAGTTCAGCCAGACCGTGCCGAAGTACAACAGGAACAGGAAGGCGCCGCCGACCATGCGCAAGTTGCGGAACACGCCGGTGAAGGCCCGGGTGTAGATTTTTTCCCGGGAGGCGTAGAGATCGACGCTGTCTTTGTCCTTGCTGGCAGGCGGGGTGACATCATGTACCGGAATCTGCTTGCTCATCATTGAGTCCCACGGCAGTGGAGGGGTGCCGCGGCCAGTACCTGCCGGCCGCAGTCGGAAGCTTGATGCTCTAGGGCGCATGATACGCCTGTCCCGCCGGTCAAGGGGAGAGGTGCGACCTTTGGCCGCGTTGGGGGAATTCGGATAATAGTGTAGTTGGCACTGTCAATTGATCTGGGTCAGGCCGGTGGTTTTCCAGCCTGGACAACCGGCCTATCCATGCTTGTCCTGTACGGTCGTGCGCAGGTGTCATAAACAAAGCGGCCCCGCCAGCAGGACTGGCGGGGCCGTATTTCAGCCAGGCTGATTACTTCGTTTCAGGCGCTTTCTCTTGCTGGTGCGACAGGCTGTAGACATAGGCGGCCAGCAGGTGGACCTTGTCGTTGCCCTGGATCGCTTCCTGGGCAGGCATCTGGCCCTGGCGGCCGTAACGGATGGTCTGCTGCAGTTGGGCGAAGCTCGAACCGTAGATGAAGGCTTGCGGGTGGGTCAGGTTAGGCGCGCCCATGGCCGGGGTGCCTTTGCCTTCCGGGCCGTGGCAGGCCACGCAGTTGGCAGCGAACAGCTTCTGGCCATTGGCCGGGTCGGCTTTCGCGCCTTCTGGCAGGGTGCGGCCATCGAGGTTGGTCAGCACATAGGCGGCGACGTCAGCCACGCCTTGCTCGCCGATGACTTCGGCCCAGGCCGGCATCACCCCGTGACGACCGCCCATGATGGTGGCCTTGATGGTTGCCGGTTCGCCGCCCCAACGCCAGTCGTTGTCGGTGAGGTTGGGGAAGCCGTAGGAACCCTTGGCGTCGGAACCGTGGCAGACCGCGCAGTTGGAGGCGAACAGGCGGCCGCCCATCTTCAGGGCTTGCGGATCCATGGCCACTTCTTCAATGGGCATGGCGGCAAACTTGGCGAAGATCGGGCCGAACTTGGCGTCCGAACGGGCCATTTCCTTTTCCCACTCGTGCACGCCGGTCCAGCCGGCCTGGCCGTTGGCGAACTCGGTTTTCTTCTCGTTGTCCAGGTACTGGTAGCCCGGCAGCACGCCTTTCCAGTTACCCAGGCCCGGGTACAGCACCAGGTAACCCAGGGCGAAGACGATGGTGCCGACAAACAGCCAGAACCACCATTTGGGCAGCGGGTTGTCGTACTCCTCGATACCATCGAACGAGTGGCCCACGATTTCATCGGTGGCTTCACTGCGCTGGCCCTTGCGGGTGGACAGCAACAGCCAGGTCAGGGCGAAGATGGTGCCCAGACTCAGAACGGTGACGTACAGACTCCAGAAGGTAGTCATTCGTTGTTACTCCTAGACGCTTTCGCTTGCGCTTGCTCGACGTGCTTGCTGGCCTCGGGATCATCCGCGAAGGGCAGCATGGTCGCTTCGTCGAACTCGGACTTGCGCCGAGAACTGAACACCCACAACGCCAGGCCGACAAACGCCACCATCACCACGACGGTGCCCAGGCCTCGAATCATCCCGATATCCATCAATGTCACCGTTTGCTTTTGATGATGGTGCCAAGGCCTTGCAGGTAGGCGACCAGGGCGTCCATTTCAGTCTTGCCCTTGACCGCGTCATGGGCACCGGCGATGTCGGCATCGGTGTACGGCGTGCCGAGGGTACGCAGGACTTCCATCTTCTTGACCGTATCCTTGCCGTCGAGCTTGTTCTCGACCAGCCATGGGTAGGCCGGCATCTTCGACTCGGGCACGACGTTGCGTGGGTTGTACAGGTGGGCGCGGTGCCAGTCGTCGGAGTAACGACCGCCGACGCGCGCCAGGTCCGGACCGGTACGCTTGGAACCCCACAGGAACGGGTGATCCCAGACGCTTTCACCGGCGACCGAATAGTGGCCGTAGCGTTCGGTTTCGGCACGGAACGGCCGGATCATCTGCGAGTGGCACTGTACGCAGCCTTCGCGGATGTAGATGTCGCGGCCTTCGAGTTCCAGCGCAGTGCGCGGCTTCATGCCTTCGACCGGTTTGTTGGTGACGTCCTGGAAAAACAGCGGGACGATCTGGGTCAGGCCGCCGATGCTCACGGCGATGACCATGAAGAAGGCCAGCAGGCCAATATTCTTCTCGACTGCTTCATGCTTCATCAGTGGGCTCCCACTACAGCGATCTGCGCGGCGGCTTCAGCTTCGGCCGGTTTCGAAGCGCGTACGGTACGGTAGACGTTGTAGGCCATCAGCAGCATGCCGGAGGCGAAGAACGCACCGCCCAGGGCGCGGACCATAAAGCCCGGGTGGCTGGCTTGCAGGGCTTCGACGAACGAGTAGGTCAGGGTGCCGTCGTCGTTGATCGCACGCCACATCAGGCCCTGGGTAATACCGTTGACCCACATCGAGGCGATGTACAGCACGGTACCGATGGTGGCCAGCCAGAAGTGCGCGTTGATCAGACCGATGCTGTGCATCTGCTCGCGGCCGTAGACTTTCGGAATCAGGTGGTACAGGGCACCGATGGAGATCATCGCAACCCAGCCCAGGGCACCGGCGTGCACGTGGCCGACGGTCCAGTCGGTGTAGTGCGACAGCGAGTTGACGGTCTTGATCGCCATCATCGGACCTTCGAAGGTCGACATGCCGTAGAACGCCAGGGAGACCACCAAAAAGCGCAGGATCGGGTCGGTGCGCAGCTTATGCCAGGCGCCCGAGAGGGTCATCATGCCGTTGATCATGCCGCCCCAGCTCGGTGCCAGGAGGATGATCGACATGGCCATGCCCAGCGACTGCGCCCAGTCCGGCAGGGCGGTGTAGTGCAGGTGGTGAGGGCCGGCCCAGATGTACAGGGTGATCAGTGCCCAGAAGTGCACGATCGACAGGCGATAGGAGTAGATCGGACGCTCGGCCTGTTTCGGCACGAAGTAATACATCATGCCCAGGAAGCCGGTGGTCAGGAAGAAGCCCACGGCGTTGTGGCCGTACCACCACTGGATCATGGCGTCGGTGGCACCCGAGTAGGCCGAGTAGGACTTGAACAGGCTCACCGGCAGCGACATGTGGTTGACGATGTGCAGCATCGCGGTGACCACGATGAAGGCACCGTAGAACCAGTTACCCACATAGATGTGCTTGGTCTTGCGCTTGACGATGGTACCGAAGAACACCACACCGTAAGTGACCCAGACAATGGCCAGCAAAATGGCGATCGGCCATTCCAGCTCGGCGTATTCCTTGGTCGTGGTGTAACCCAGTGGCAGGGTGATGAGCGCACCGACGATCACCGCTTGCCAACCCCAGAAGGTGAAGGCCGCGAGGCTGTCGGAGATCAGTCGCGTCTGGCAGGTTCGCTGCACGACATAGTAGGAAGTGGCAAACAGCGCACAGCCACCGAAGGCGAAGATCACCAGGTTGGTGTGCAATGGGCGAAGTCGTCCAAAACTCGTCCATGGCAGGTCCAGGTTCAGCTGGGGCCATACCAGTTGCGAGGCGATGAAGACGCCAAGCCCCATGCCAAGGATCCCCCAGACCACCGTCATGATGGCGAACTGGCGGACGACCTTATAGTTATAAGCAGTCGGACTGATTGCTGTGCTCATTCTAAGGTTCCACGGTTTGGGTGTTTTTGTAGGTTAAAAAATCGGCGCAAGTATGTATAAACCGTGTGGTTATTGCAACGCGATGGCATTCGCGCCGACCCTTGCCAAAGCCCGATATATCGCTGTTCCGGGCGCTCTTGGCGGAAGAAGTGTACACAATTATCTTATTGATATGTGTACTGTAATTCATATTTTCTTGTCCAATCGGTCAGACTTGTTGTGGACAGGTCGTTTCGCCCGCCAGCGTCCATAAAGGAGGTCGGGCCGGTCCCCTCTGCCTTTGCCCACATTCTTCAATGAGCACTTTGCCAGCAAGGAACGGCCGCAGCCTTTGTTACGGCCACTGTGGCAACAAGCTTAGTTCCGATCAGAAGGGGCGCAAGCAGCGGGGCGGGGGAGGTGCGACACTTGGTCGCAAGGGGCGGGGAGGGCCGCCGCACCCGGTGAGGTGCGGCGGTTTGCGTCAAGGTTCAGTTAACCGAACTTTTTACTTGGCAGAGAGGCTCTCGCCTTTGACCGCCTCATCCTGGGACAGGCTGTAGACATAGGCGGCCAGCAAGTGGACCTTGTCGTTGCCTTGCAGGTCCTGCTGCGCTGGCATCTGGCCCTGGCGGCCGTGGCGGATGGTCTGTTGCAGCTGGGCGAAGCTCGAGCCGTAGATGAACGCCTGTGGATGGGTCAGGTCCGGTGCGCCCATGGCCGGGGTGCCTTTGCCTTCGGGGCCGTGGCAGGCCACGCAGTTGGTGGCGAACAGCTTCTGGCCATTGGCGACATCGGCCTTGCTGCCTTCGGGCAGGGTGCGGCCGTCGAGGTTGGTCAGGACGAAGGCGGCGACGTCAGCCACGCCTTGTTCGCCGATCACTTCGGCCCAGGCCGGCATGATCCCGTGGCGACCACCCATGATCGACTGCTTGATGGTGTCCGGCTCACCGCCCCAGCGCCAGTCCTTGTCGGTCAGGTTGGGGAAGCCGTAGGCGCCCTTGGCGTCCGAGCCGTGGCAGACCGAACAGTTGGAGGCAAACAGGCGGCCGCCCATTTTCAGCGCCTGGGGATCCTTGGCCACCTCTTCCACCGGCATGGCGGCGAACTTGGCGAAGATCGGTCCGAACTTGGCGTCGGCCTTGTCCATTTCCTTCTGCCATTCGTTGGCTCCGGTCCAGCCGTTCTCATAGCCGGGCAGAATGCCTTTCCAGTTGCCAAGGCCAGGGTAGAGGATCAGGTAGCCCACCGAGAACACCAAGGTGCCGACGAACAGCCAGAACCACCACTTGGGCAGCGGGTTGTCGTACTCCTCGATGCCGTCGAAGCTGTGGCCCATGGTCTGGTCGCTGGTTCCGGGCTTTTCACCCTTGCGCGTGGCCAGCAGCAGCCAGGTCAGGCCGATCAGGCTGCCGATCGTCAGTACGCAGATGTACGTACTCCAGAAGGTGGTCATTGCCCGTTACTCCTCGATTCGGGTTCGTTGGCGGCTGGTGTCAGGCGGTCATCGGCGAAGGGCAGCAGGCTGGCCTCGGCGAACTCGCGGTCGCGTCGACCGTTGAACACCCACAGCGACAGGCCGATGAAGGCGATGGCCACCAGCAGGGTGCCCAGGCCGCGCAGCTGGCCGATATCCAATGTCAGTTCCATGGGCCTTACCTCTTGTTCTTGATCGCGGTGCCAAGCACCTGCAGGTAGGCGACCAGCGCATCCATTTCCGACTTGCCCTTGAGCGAGGCCACGGCACCGCTGATGTCTTCATCGGTGTAGGGCACGCCCAGAGTGCGCATGGTGCGCAGCTTGGTTTCGGTGTGGCTGCTGTCGACCTGGCTGGCGACCAGCCACGGGTAGGCCGGCATCTTCGACTCGGGCACGACGTTGCGCGGGTTGTACAGGTGGGCGCGGTGCCAGTCATCGGAGTAGCGACCGCCGACACGGGCCAGGTCCGGGCCGGTACGCTTGGAACCCCACAGGAACGGATGGTCCCAGACGCTTTCACCGGCGACCGAGTAGTGGCCGTAGCGCTCGGTTTCGGCACGGAACGGCCGGATCATCTGCGAGTGGCACTGTACGCAGCCTTCGCGGATGTAGATGTCACGACCTTCCAGTTGCAGCGCGGTATAGGGCTTCATGCCTTCGACCGGCTTGTTGGTGACGTCCTGGAAGAACAGCGGGACGATCTGGGTCAGGCCGCCGATGCTGACGGCAAACACCATCAACAGCACCAACAGGAAGACGTTCTTCTCGATTACTTCGTGTTTCATCTGGGTCTCCTCAGGCCAGCTGCGCGGCGGCAGGGGCGGTCGCGGCCGCCGGGGCACGCACGGTGCGCCAGGTGTTCAAGGCCATCAGCAACATGCCGGACAGGAAGATCGCCCCGCCGACGAAGCGCACGATGAAGCCAGGGTGGCTGGCTACCAGGGTTTCGACGAAGGAGTAGGTCAGGGTGCCGTCGGCGTTTACCGCGCGCCACATCAGGCCCTGGGCGATGCCGTTGACCCACATCGAGGCGATGTACAGCACGGTGCCGATGGTGGCCAGCCAGAAGTGCGCGTTGATCAGGCCGATGCTGTACATCTGCTCGCGGCCGAAGACTTTCGGGATCATGTGGTACAGCGCGCCGATGGAGATCATCGCCACCCAACCCAGGGCACCGGCGTGCACGTGGCCGACGGTCCAGTCGGTGTAGTGGGACAGGGCGTTGACGGTCTTGATCGCCATCATCGGGCCTTCGAAGGTCGACATGCCGTAGAACGCCAGGGATACCACCAGGAACCGCAGGATCGGGTCGCTGCGCAGCTTATGCCAGGCGCCCGAGAGGGTCATCATGCCGTTGATCATGCCACCCCAGCTCGGTGCCAGGAGGATCAGCGACATGATCATGCCCAGCGATTGCGCCCAGTCGGGCAGGGCGGTGTAGTGCAGGTGGTGGGGGCCGGCCCAGATGTACAGGGTGATCAGCGCCCAGAAGTGCACGATCGACAGGCGATAGGAATACACCGGACGTTCAGCCTGCTTGGGCACGAAGTAGTACATCATGCCCAGGAAACCCGCGGTCAGGAAAAAGCCCACGGCGTTGTGGCCGTACCACCACTGGACCATGGCGTCGGTGGCGCCGCTGTACAGCGAGTAGGACTTGGTCAGGCTGACCGGCAGTTCCAGGTTGTTGACGATGTGCAGGATCGCCACGGTGATGATGAACGCACCGAAGAACCAGTTGCCCACGTAGATGTGCTTGGTGGTGCGCTTCATCAGGGTGCCGAAGAACACCACGGCATAGGCGACCCAGACGATGGTGATCAGGATATCGATCGGCCACTCAAGTTCGGCGTATTCCTTGGAACTTGTGTACCCCAGCGGCAAACTGATCGCAGCCAGCACGATCACCAACTGCCAGGCCCAGAAGGTGAAGGCGGCCAGGCGTGGCGAGAACAGGGTGGTCTGGCAGGTGCGCTGCACCGAGTAGTACGACGCTGCGAACAGCGCGCAACCACCGAAGGCGAAGATCACCGCGTTGGTGTGCAACGGTCGCAGACGGCCGAAGCTGGTCCAGGGGAGGTCGAAGTTGAGCGATGGCCAGACGAGTTGCGCGGCGAGAAAAACGCCGAGCCCCATCCCGACTATTCCCCACACCACCGTCATAATGGCGAATTGGCGGACCACCTTGTAGTTGTAGGCGGTACTGCTGGTTGTGTTCATGTATGGGTTCCCATCCACGGTTATAGGCAGACTAATTAGCGAGGCAAGCATGAGTAATGGGCAACTGGCCGGTATTGACGGGGATCAATGGCCACGGCTGGTGGAAAGTCGCGGCTGGCGCTGGAATGCCCCGCAAAATCAGGGGGATGGCGCACATACCGGATGCTTGATCTTGGCCCATGGCGCAGGTGCGCCCATGGACAGCACGTTCATGGACGAAATGGCGCAAAGGCTGGCGGCACAAGGGCTGGGAGTGTTGCGCTTCGAGTTCCCCTACATGGCTCAGCGCCGTGCGGATGGTGGCAAAAGGCCTCCAAATCCTCAGGCCAAGTTGCTCGAATGCTGGCGTGAGGTTTATGCCCAGGTGCGACCTTGGGTCACGGGGCCGCTGGCCATTGGTGGCAAGTCCATGGGCGGTCGCATGGCAAGCCTGGTGGCCGATGAACTGGGGGCCGATGCCCTGGTGTGCCTGGGCTATCCCTTCTATGCGGCGGGCAAGCCGGAAAAGCCACGGGTCGCGCATCTGGCGCAACTGAAGACGCGCACCTTGATCATCCAGGGTGAACGGGATGCGTTGGGCAACCGGCAGGCGGTGGAGGGCTATGAACTATCGCCGGCGATCGAGTTGTGCTGGCTGGAGGCGGGGGATCATGACCTCAAACCCTTGAAGGCGTCGGGGTTCAGTCATGCGGAGCATCTGGCCACAGCGGCGCAGAAGATTGCAGCATTCCTGTAGGAGCGGGCTTGCCCCGCGATTGCGTTTTGTCAGGCACATCGCATCGCGGGGCAAGCCCGCTCCCACATGCAGTCGACAGCGGCGTTAGGTTGCCGGGAATATCAGCCGCGGTATTCGCAGAGGTAGGCGGTGTCTACAGCTACTTTCAGCTGGAACTTGCTGTTGGCCGGTACATTGAACTGGCTGCCGGCGCTGAAGGTTTCCCAGTTGTCGCTATCAGGCAGCTTGACGGTCAGGGCGCCGGAAACAACGTGCATGATTTCACGCTGGGCGGTGCCGAATTCGTACTCGCCGGGGGCCATCACGCCGACGGTGGCCGGGCCTTCGGCAGTGCCGAAAGCGATCGACTTGACGGTGCCATCAAAGTACTCGTTGACCTTAAACATGGGCGACTCCTGAAAAGGGGCTGAAAAGGCTGGCCAGTATGCCCAAGGCTCCCGGCGCCGTCATCCGCTTTCAGGTGCCAACCGCCGGCAGGCTCAGGGGCAGCAGGCGTGCGGTATTGCGGGCATCTTCCAGGGCCCGGTGTTGCTGGCCGCTGAATTGCAGCCCGGCCAGTTGCAGGGCGCCGTTCAGGCCCAGCGGGCGCTGGAGCTGGCGAGCCTTGGCGAAGCGCTGCTTGAGGTTGATGTGCGGCAGCGCCTCCAGCAGGCTGTGGATCTGGTGCTGTTGCCATTCCTGGAGCAATTGCTGGCGATCGTAGTCGCCCCAGCTGACCCAGGCTTGCAGGTGGGCCTTGTGGTGCCCGATCCAGCGTTCGAACTGGCCCCAGACCTCGCTGAAGGTGGCGGCCGAGTCGACGCTGGCCTGGCTGATATGGGTCAGTTCACGGCAGAAAGGCGTCAGTTGCGGGCGTCGCCGCGGTTTGATGAAACGCTGGAAATGGTCGACCTCACGTCCCTGGCGATTGACCAGCGTCGCGCCGATTTCGATGACTTCCATATCCGTGACCGGCCAACCCCCATCGTCAGTGGTTGCTTCCAGATCGATCACCAGCCAATGGCCCATAGTAGGCTCCCTTCCAAGACTCGCTAGAGCGTAGCCAAACTCGGGCGTTGACGATATACCATGGCATTTTGCCTGTATCCGTCTACTGGCACATTTGCCAGTTGTGCGGTGCCCGGAAAACGCCTAGCTTAAGTGGATTCCGACTTAAACCCACAATGAGTGTGTTGCTTTGATTCCAACGCCCAAGCTTCAGGTGATGCCTGTCCTGATCATGCTCGTCACCTTGTGGGTGATGTCACCGGCCCGGGCGCTGGAGGAAGTTGAAGTCAAGGTGGGTGCGGCGCATTTCCCTCCTTATACGGTGCGCCCGGAGAAGGGCGCCGATAGCGGACTGTTGCCACAGTTGGTCCAGGCCCTGAACAATGCCCAGCAGCGCTACCGCTTCGTCCTGGTACCCACCTCGATTCCTCGTCGCTTCGGTGATCTGCAACAGGGGCGCACCGACATGGCGATTTTCGAGAATCCGCGCTGGGGCTGGGAGCGCATTGCCCATGAGACCGTCGACATGGGCCTGGAAGATGTCGAGCTGTACGTCACCCACCGCCAACCCGATCGCAACGAGCAGTATTTTGCCGACCTGCGCGGCAAGCGCCTGGCGCTGTACAGCGGTTATCACTATGCCTTCGCCGACTTCAATTCCGACCCCGGCTACCTGGCCAGTCATTACAATGCAACCCTGACCTACTCCCATGACAGCAACCTGTTGATGGTCCAGCGTGGGCGCGCCGACGTCGCCCTGGTGACGCGTTCCTACCTCAGTGACTTTCTCGCGCGTAACCCGGAGAGTGCCGGACAGTTGCTGGCCTCCGAGCGCGTCGACCAGGTCTATCACCATTACGCCTTGCTGCGCCCCGGTGCGCCGATCAGTGCCCAGGACTTCGCCCGGCTGTTGCAGCAGTTGCGCGAGCAGGGTGAATTGCTGCGGATTTTCCAGCCTTATCGGATCAACGTCACTTCGCCGGCGAGCGACTAAATTTGCCCGTGGCGGCCACGTTCACAAGGGTGAGTACTCTTTCCTTCGTGAGCCCGGATCATGCCGTTCGACACTGCTTTGCACCCCTTGCCCCGTTGGCGCGACCTGGCCGCCGATGAAACGGATTGCTGCCTGAGCCTGGTGCTCGAAGGCAGCCCACTGATTCGCGTGCGCCTGGAACGCGGCGAAACCTTGCAGGTACACCTTGAGGACCTGGCCCGTGACCGCCCGCAGCAGGCCTTGTGGGCCGCCTGCTACTGGCTCTTTGCTCGCGATCCCGGGTGCCAGCGCCTGACCTGGCATCTGGACCCCGCGCCCCTCGATGCCTTGCGCAGCGGCCTGCTGGTTGCCCAGAGCCAGGCCGGTCTCTACATCTGTGAACGCAGCCTGTTCTGGCAGTTGCCCCAGCCCTGGCTGGGCCATGCTTATAGTGATGCCTACCCGCAGCAAATGCAGATCACCGAGGGCAAGCGCCATCCGCGTCGCGCGCCGAAACCTCGGGGCGAAGTGTATCGCCGATTCGACGCCAGGCTAGGCGCCTGGGTGTCGCTGCGCACCCTGGAAATCGATCAGGACCTGGAGCGTTTCAACCGCTGGCAGAACAATCCCCGGGTCCTGAACTTCTGGCAGGAAGGTGGCAGCCTGGAGCAGCATCGCGACTACCTGGACAAGTTGGCGGCCGACCCGCACAGCCTGACCCTGATCGGCTGCTTCGACGACGAGCCCTTTGCCTATTTCGAGGCCTACTGGGCCAAGGAAGACCGCATCGCGCCGTTCTATGGCGTCGACGACTACGACCGCGGCA
The DNA here is from genome assembly GCF_030272875.2 of Pseudomonas sp. BJa5. NCBI lineage: Bacteria > Pseudomonadati > Pseudomonadota > Gammaproteobacteria > Pseudomonadales > Pseudomonadaceae > Pseudomonas > Pseudomonas sp. BJa5. The sequence goes on along the minus strand of NZ_JALRNG020000010.1, from coordinate 84,616 downwards.
TTCATATGCTGGTGGGTGAAGAACAGCACCGCGGGCCGCACAAGGTGGCCAGCTGGTTGTCGGCCCTGGTCCACTACCTGTTCCTCGATGATCCGCGCACCCAGCGGGTGGTCGCCGAGCCGCGCGCCGACAACGCCAAGATGATCGGCTACATGCACGAGCAGTGCTTTCATTGCGAGAAGGAGTTCGATTTCCCGCACAAGCGTGCGGCGTTGATGATTCTGGGCAGGGAGCGCTTCTTCGAGCGCTGCAAGCTTTAGGCTTGCAGCGTGCAGTTTCAAACCTTCTGGCTTGAGACTTTCCGACAATGGATCAGGGCGTCGCGGATCATGAAGTTGACCAAAGTCGGCGATACCCCCAGTTCCTTGGCGATGTCCTTCTGCGGTACGCCATGCAGGCGGTACATCTCGAAGGCGTAGCGGGTGCGCTGGGGCAGGTCGTTCAGCGCTTCGGCGATGTGTTCCAGGGTGGCGTAGTTGATGTGCGTGGCTTCCGGCGAAGCGCCCTGGACCACCACGTTCAGGCCTTCCTCTTCGCTGCCGGAGTATTTGAGCTCCATGGCCTGCTTGCGATAGTGGTCGATGGCCAGGTTGCGCACGATCTGGAACAGGTAGCTGAGCTGGGCCTTGAACGAGGAGGTGATCTGCGGCGCGGAGCTCAGCCGAAAGAAGGCATCCTGCACCACGTCTTCGGCGCGGGAGCGACAGCCGGTGATGCGTGCGGCGATCTTGACCAGGATGCTGCGGTTGTCGACGAACGCCTGGAGTAACGGTGAATCGCACTTACTTGTGGATAGTTGTTCCGCCATGGAAATCACCTTGCTCTATGAGGGAAGGGGAGCACTCCAAACTAGGAGGCTTCCTACGACGTGCGACAAACTATTCGTAATGATAATTATTGTCAAATGCGAAAAGTAATGTTTCTTCATATCTTTTAGTTCTAAGCCCGGGATTGTGATCCGCTTCAAAAATCCTGCGCTTCGGGCCTACTGCCCCCGGCAGGCATCCACCTAATTATTTGCCCTGGCCATCCGTTCCTCTGTGTACATCCCCCGGCGCCCGACGCGCACCACCTTGCCGCACCCGTGGCAGGCGCGACGGTCGGGCCCTGATTTCACGTACAGACTCTGGCAGGAACCTTCCCATGACGGACGCCTTCGAACTCCCGGTCACGCTGGTCCAGGCACTGGCACAACGTGCTGCGCAAACCCCGGAGCGGGTTGCCTTGCGCTTTCTGGCCGACGACCCGCGGGAGGAAGCCGTGCTGACCTACCAGGACCTGGACCTGCGCGCGCGCACCATCGCAGCCGCGCTGCAGGCGCGTACCAGCTTCGGCGATCGTGCCATCCTGTTGTTCCCCAGTGGCCCTGATTACGTCGCGGCGTTCTTCGGTTGCCTGTACGCCGGGGTCATCGCTGTACCGGCCTATCCACCGGAGTCGTCGCGCCGTCATCACCAGGAACGCTTGCTGTCGATCATCGACGACGCCGAGCCGCGCCTGCTGCTCACCACCAGCGCCCTGCACGACAGCCTCCAGGCTCTGGAGGTACTGGCCGGGGAGGCGGCGCCGCAGTTGCTGGCGGTCGATCGGTTGGACGCCGAACTGTCCGGCCACTGGCAGGCGCCCGAATTGCAGCCCGATGACATCGCCTTCCTGCAATACACCTCAGGCTCCACGGCCTTGCCCAAGGGCGTGCAGGTCAGCCACGGCAACCTGGTGGCCAACGAGGTGTTGATCCGTCATGGCTTCGGCATCGACCTGAACCCGGACGACGTGATCGTCAGTTGGTTGCCGCTGTACCACGACATGGGCCTGATCGGCGGTCTGCTGCAACCGATCTTCAGCGGCGTGCCCTGTGTGTTGATGGCGCCGGCGTATTTCCTCGCCCGGCCGCAACGCTGGCTGCAGGCGATCAGCGACCATGGCGGCACCATCAGCGGTGGCCCGGACTTCGCCTATCGATTGTGCAGCGAGCGGGTCAGCAGTGCCGCCCTGGCCAGCCTCGACCTGAGCCGCTGGCGCGTGGCCTATTCCGGTTCCGAGCCGATCCGCCAGGACAGCCTGCAGGCGTTTGCGCAGAAATTTGCCGTCTGCGGTTTTGCAGAGCAGAGCTTCTTCGCCAGCTACGGCCTGGCAGAAGCAACCCTCTTCGTCAGTGGCGGCGCGCGTGGCCAGGGTATCGGCGCCTTGACGCTCGATGCCCAGGCCCTGGCGCGCAACAGCGCGCAGGCCGGCACCGATTCGGTACAGATGAGTTGCGGTCGCAGCCAGCCCGGGCATGGCGTGCAGATTGTCGATCCGCAAAGCCTGAGTGTGCTGGCCGACAACCAGATTGGCGAAATCTGGGCACGGGGGCCGAGCATCGCCAAGGGCTATTGGCGCAACCCCGAAGCCTCGGCGCGGACCTTCGTCGAGCAGGGTGGCCACACCTGGTTGCGTACCGGCGACCTGGGCTTTTTGCGCGAGGGTGAACTGTTCGTCACCGGTCGCCTCAAGGACCTGCTGATTGTGCGCGGTCACAACCTCTACCCGCAGGATCTGGAAAAGACCCTGGAGCGCGAAGTCGAGGTGTTGCGCAAGGGTCGGGTCGCAGTGTTCGCCGTCGACGACCAGGGCGAGGAGGGGATCGGCGTTGCCGTGGAGATCAGCCGCAACGTGCAGAAGGCCGTACCGCCTGAAAGCCTGATCAAGACCCTGCGCCAGGTCGTCGCCGACGCCTGCCAGCAGGCCCCGGCGGTGGTGCTGTTGCTCAACCCTGGCGCATTGCCCAAGACCTCCAGCGGCAAGCTGCAACGCTCGGCCTGCCGTCTGCGCATGAGCGATGGCAGCCTGGATTGCTATGCGCGTTTCCCGGATGCACAGCCATCCGCGGCGACCAGCGCAGTGGTAACGGGCGATGCCCTGCACAGCCGGATTGCCCGCCTGTGGTGTGAACAGTTGGGGCTGGAGCAGGTCGCCAGCGACGATCACTTCTTCCTGCTGGGCGGCAACTCCATCGCCGCCACCCAGCTCACCGCCCGACTCAATGATGAACTGGGCCTGCAGCTGGAACTGCGCCTGCTGTTCGAGTCGCCGACCCTGGCGGACTTCTGCGCCGCGGTGGCGGCAGTGCAGCAGTGCGATGGTTGCGCCCGCACCACAATCGGCCGGCTCGACCGTGCCCAGGCCTTGCCCCAGTCGTTGGCGCAGAACCGTTTGTGGCTGACCTGGCAACTGGAGCCGCACAGCGCCGCCTACAATATTCCCGGCGCGTTGCGCCTGCGCGGCGAGCTGGACCCGGTGGCCCTGCAAGGCAGTTTTCAGGCCCTGGTCGAGCGTCATGAATCCCTGCGCACGGTGTTTACCGAAGCCGATGGCCAGGCCCTGCAGCGCATCCTGCCGGCAGCGCCGTTCCAGCTCCGCCACCTGGATCTGAGCGCTGTCGACAGCGATGAAGTGCGGGCCCGGCGCGATGAAGACGCGCAGCAGCCGTTCGATCTACAGGCCGGCCCCCTGCTGCGGGTGACCCTGGTGCGTCTCGATGACGAGGACCATCAACTGTGGGTGACCCTGCACCACATCATCGCCGACGGCTGGTCGATGAACATCCTGATCGACGAGTTCTCGCGCCTGTATGCAGCGCGCTGCCAGGGCCAGCTGGTGGAGTTGCCGGCACTGGGCCCGGGCTATGCCGACCATGGTGTCTGGCAGCGCCAGTGGCTGGCCGAAGGTGAAGCCACGCGGCAACTGAGCTACTGGAAAGCGCAACTGGGCGACGAACATCCTGTGCTCGACCTGGCCACCGATCATCCCCGCTCGGGCCAGCACCACCAGGCCGCCGCACGGCTGAGCCTGCGGGTACCGACAAGCCTGGGCGAAGCGCTGCGCCACACCGCCCGCGAGCATGACAGCACGCTGTTCATGGTGCTGCTGGCCGGTTTCCAGAGCCTGTTACACCGTTACACCGGCCAGTCCGACATTCGTGTCGGGGTGCCCAATGCCAACCGTCCACGGTTGGAAACCCAGGGGCTGGTGGGCTTCTTCATCAATACCCAGGTGCTGCGCGCACAGCTGGATTCACGCTCGTCGTTCAACGATCTGTTGGCCCGGGTCCGGCAGACGACGCTGGAGGCCCAGGCCCACCAGGACCTGCCGTTCGAACAACTGCTTGCCGCTTTCCCCGACGCTCGCGAGCAGGGCCTGTTCCAGGTCATGTTCAATCATCAGCAGCGCGACCTCGGTGCACTGCGACGCTTGCCCGGTCTGCTCGCCGAAGAGTTGCCGTGGCACAGCCGCGAGGCCAAGTTCGACCTGCAATTGCACAGTGAGGAGGATCATCAGGGCCGCCTGACCCTGTCCTTCGACTACGCCAGCGCGTTGTTCGACGCCGCCAGCGTGCAGCGCCTGGGCGGGCAACTGCTTGGCCTGCTGGAGCAGGTCTGTGCGACACCGTCCCTGGCCATTGGCGACGTGCAACTGCTCGATGCCCAAGCTCGCATCCAGCTACAGCAGTGGGGCCAGGCGCCAGCGCCGCAGCCTCGCCAGTGGCTGGTAGAACAGCTCAATGAACAGGCCCGCCTGACCCCGCAACGCACCGCCCTGGTCTGGGACGGCGGCAGCCTCGACTACGCCAGCCTGCACCAGCAGGCCAACCGCCTGGCCCATTACCTGCGCGACAAGGGTGTTGGCCCGGACGTCTGCGTGGCCATCGCCGCCGAACGTTCGCCGCAGTTGCTCATCGGCGTGCTGGCGATTCTCAAGGCCGGCGGCGCCTATGTGCCGCTGGACGTCGACTACCCGGCCGAGCGCCTGGCCTACATGCTCGCCGACTGTGGCGCCAGCCTGCTGCTCAGTCACAGTGAGGTGCTGGAACGCTTGCCGCAGGTGGCGGGCGTCAGTGCCATCGCCATGGACCGGCTCAAGCTCGACAGCTGGCCGTGCCAGCCACCGGGCCTGCACCTGCACGGCGACAACCTGGCCTATGTGATCTACACCTCCGGTTCCACCGGCCAACCCAAGGGCGTGGGCAACACCCATGCGGCCCTGGCCGAGCGCCTGCACTGGATGCAGGCGCAGTACGCGCTGGACGAGCACGATGTGCTGATGCAGAAGGCGCCGATCAGTTTCGACGTATCAGTGTGGGAGTGCTTCTGGCCGCTGGTCACCGGGTGCCGCCTGGTGCTGGCCGGTCCCGGCGAGCACCGTGACCCGCAACGCATCGCCACGCTGGTGCGCGAGCATGGGGTGACCACCTTGCATTTCGTGCCGGCGCTGTTGCAGGTGTTTATCCAGGAACCGCTGGCCGCGAGCTGCAGCAGCCTGCGCCGGCTGTTTTCCGGTGGCGAGGCGCTGTCGGCTGCACTGCGCGACCGAGTGCTGCAAGTGCTGCCGCAGGTCGCGCTGCACAACCGCTACGGGCCGACCGAAACCGCCATCAACGTCACCCACTGGCACTGTGCCGGGACCGACGGCACGCGCTCGCCGATCGGCCGGCCGCTGGCCAACGTGCTGTGCCGGGTGCTGGACGACGAACTGCAACCGAGTGCGCCGGGTGTTCCCGGTGAACTGTACCTGGGCGGGGCAGGGCTGGCGCGGGGTTACCTGGGCCGCGCCGGGCTGACCGCCGAGCGTTTCGTGCCGCAGCCCGACGGCGATGGCCTGCGTCTCTACCGCAGTGGCGACCGGGCGCGCTGGGTCGCCTCCCTGGCGGCACTGGAGTACCTGGGGCGTCTGGATCAGCAAGTGAAACTGCGTGGCTTTCGTGTCGAGCCGGAAGAAGTCGAGGCGTGCCTGCTGGCACAAGCCGGTGTCGATCAGGCCGTGGTGCTGATTCGCCAGACCGCCGCCGGTGCCCAGTTGGTCGGCTACTACAGCGGCGTGGAAAACAGCGCCGGCCTTATGGCCGCACTGGGCGAGCAATTGCCTGCCTACATGGTCCCGGCGCTGCTGATGCAGGTGGCGCAGATGCCCCTGGGACCGAGCGGCAAAATCGACCGCAAGGCACTGCCGGAACCGCTGTGGAGCACCCGCGAACACATCGAGCCGGGCACTGCCTTGCAACAGTCGATCGCTACCATCTGGCGCGAGGTGCTGGGCCTGCAGCAGATCGGCCTGCAGGACGACTTCTTCGCCCTGGGCGGACACTCGTTGCTGGCCACCCAGATCATTTCCCGCACCCGCCAGGCCTGCGATGTCGAGCTGCCGTTGCGGGTGTTGTTCGAGGCCAGTGAGCTCGGCGCGTTCTGTGCCGAGGTCGAGCGCCTCCAGCACAGCGGCGCGCACAACCTGCAAGGCGAGATCGCCCGCATCGATCGTCGCCAGGCGGTGCCTTTGTCGTACTCCCAGCAGCGCATGTGGTTCCTCTGGCAGATGGAGCCGGACAGCCCGGCCTACAACGTCGGCGGCATGGCGCGGTTGCGTGGCGTGCTGGATGTCAGCCGTTTCGAACAGGCCCTGCAGGCCCTGATCGTGCGCCATGAAACCTTGCGCACCACCTTCCCGAGCATCGATGGCGTGCCTTATCAGTGCGTGGGTGGCGACAGCCCGGTGCAGATGGACTGGCAGGACTTTTCCGCCGACAGCGCCGAGCTGCGCGCGCAGCGCCTGCAGGCCTTCGCCGATGCCCAGGCGCACCAGCCCTTCGACCTGGAGCGCGGCCCGCTGCTGCGTGCCTGCCTGGTCAAGGCCGGCGAGCGCGAGCACTACTTTGTCCTGACCCTGCACCACATCGTCACCGAAGGCTGGGCCATGGACATCTTCGCCCGCGAGCTGGGCGAGCTGTATGAAGCCTTTGTCGATGAGCGCGAATCGCCGCTGCCGCCGTTGCCGGTGCAGTACCTGGACTACAGCGTCTGGCAGCGTCACTGGCTGGAGGACGGGGAGGGCGTGCGGCAGTTGGACTACTGGAAGACCAAACTGGGTGATGAGCATCCGCTGCTGGAGCTGCCGGCCGATCGTCCGCGTCCAGCGGTGCAGAGCCATCGCGGCGAGCTCTATCGCTTCGACCTGAACCCGCAACTGGCGGAACGCGTGCAGGCCTTTAACGCCGAGCGCGGCCTGACCCTGTTCATGACCATGACCGCCACGCTGGCCGTGCTGCTCTACCGCTACAGCGGCCAGCAGGACCTGCGCATCGGTGCGCCGGTGGCCAACCGTATCCGCCCGGAAAGCGAAGGGCTGATCGGGGCCTTCCTCAATACCCAGGTGCTGCGCTGCCAGCTCGACGGGCAGATGCGCGTGGGCGAGCTGATCGACCAGGTGCGCCAGACCGTGATCGAGGGCCAGTCGCACCAGGACCTGCCGTTCGATCAACTGGTGGAGGCCCTGCAGCCTGCGCGCAGCACCGCCTACAACCCGCTGTTCCAGGTAATGTGCAACGTCCAGCGCTGGGCGTTCCAGCAGAGCCGGCAACTGGCCGGCATGCAGGTGGACTACCTGGTCAACGACGCCCGGGCGACCAAGTTCGACCTCAACCTGGAAGTCACCGACCTGGACCGTCGCCTGGGCTGCTGCCTGACCTACAGCCGCGACCTGTTCGACGAGCCGCGCATTGCCATGATGGCCGAGCATTGGCAAAACCTGTTGGCGGCCATGCTCGACAACCCCCAGCAGCGCCTCTGCGAGTTGCCGATGTTGAGCGCCGGGGAACAGCAACGCGCGACTCTCGAAGGCGGTGGCGAGGCGAGCCTGGAGCACACCATTGAAGGCCTGTTCAGTGCGCAGGCGGCACGTGAGCCCCAGGCCCTGGCCCTGACCTTCGCCGGGCAGCACCTGAGCTACGCCGAGCTGGACGCCCGCGCCAACCAGTTGGCCCGTGTGCTGCGTGAGCGTGGTGTCGGCCCGCAGGTACGTGTCGGCCTGGCGCTGGAACGTTCATTGGAGATGGTGATCGGCCTGTTGGCGATCCTCAAGGCCGGTGGCGCCTATGTGCCGCTGGACCCGGAATACCCGCTGGAACGCCTGCACTACATGATCGAGGACAGCGGCATCCGCCTGTTGCTCGGCCAGCGCAGCCTGTTCGAGGCCTTGGGCGAACTACCTGACGGCGTCGAGCCCTGGTGCCTGGAAGACGAAGCTCCCGCACTGGCCCAGGTCGATGATGGGCCGCTGCCGTCGCTGAGCCTGGCGGGTCACCAGGCCTACCTGATCTATACCTCCGGTTCCACCGGCAAGCCCAAGGGCGTGGTGGTCAGCCGCGGCGAGATCGCCATGCATTGCCAGGCGGTGATCGAGCGCTTCGGCATGCGCAGTGACGACTGCGAACTGCACTTCTATTCGATCAACTTCGATGCCGCCACCGAGCGCCTGCTGGTGCCGCTGCTGTGCGGTGCGCGGGTAGTGTTGCGGGCACAGGGGCAATGGGGCGCCGAAGAGATCTGCGAGTTGATTCGCCAGCAGCAGGTCTCGATCCTCGGCTTTACCCCGAGCTATGGCGGCCAGTTGGCGCAATGGCTGGCCAGCCGTGACGAGACGCTGCCGGTGCGCCTGTGCATCACCGGGGGCGAGGCGTTGACCGGCGAGCACCTGCAGCGGATTCGCCAGGCGTTCGCGCCACAGCAGTTCTTCAATGCCTACGGGCCGACCGAAACCGTGGTGATGCCGTTGGCCTGCCTTGCGCCCGAGCAACTGGACGCCGGTGCCGGCAGTGTGCCGATCGGCAGTGTGGTCGGTGCCCGGGTGGCCTATATCCTCGATACCGATATGGCCTTGTTGCCCCAGGGCGGCATTGGCGAGTTGTATGTCGGCGGTGCCGGCCTGGCCCAGGGGTACCATGAGCGCCCCGGGCTGAGTGCCGAGCGTTTCGTCGCCGATCCGTTCAGCGCCACGGGCGGGCGCCTGTACCGCACCGGCGACCTGGTGCGCCAGCGCGCCGATGGCCTGGTCGAGTACGTCGGCCGGATCGACCATCAGGTGAAAATTCGTGGCTTCCGTATCGAGCTGGGCGAGATCGAGGCGCGCCTGCTGGAACACCCGGCGGTGCGCGAGGCGGTGGTGCTGGCCCTGGACATGCCCGGCGGCAAGCAACTGGCGGCCTATCTGGTCTGCGAGCAAGCTGGCGCCGGGGCCGCCGAGCAATCGGCATTGCGCGAAGCCCTCAAGGCCGGGCTGCGCCTGCACTTGCCGGATTACATGGTGCCGGCACATCTGCTGCTGCTTGAACAGATGCCGTTGACCGGCAATGGCAAGCTCGACCGTCGGGCGCTGCCAGTGCCAGATCTTGAACAAGGCCGCGAGCACTTCGAGGCGCCGCGCAGCGCGCTTGAGCAGCAACTGGCGGACCTCTGGCGCGATGTGCTGAATGTGCAGCGGGTCGGTGTGCAGGACAACTTCTTCGAACTGGGCGGCGATTCGATCCTGTCGATCCAGGTGGTCAGCCGTGCCCGTCAGGCCGGGCTGCATTTCACCCCGCGCGACCTGTTCCAGCACCAGACCATCCAGACCCTGGCCGGGGTGGTGCGCTGCAGCGACGAGCGCGCTGTCGAGCAGGGGCCGATGACCGGCCGGGCGGCGCTGACGCCGATCCAGCACTGGTTCTTCGACAGCGAAGTACCCCAGCCCCAGCACTGGAACCAGGCGGTACTGCTGGCGCCCGCGCAACCGCTGGCGCCCAAGGCGCTGGAGCAGGCCCTGCGGCAACTGGTCGAACACCATGATGCCTTGCGCCTGCGCTTTACCGCGCCGCAGGGGCAGTGGCAGGGCGACTACGTCCAGGGGCAGCAACGCGAGCTGCTCTGGCAGGCTTCGGTCGGCAACCTTGCCGATTGCCAGGCCTTGTACAGCGATGTCCAGCGTAGCCTCGACCTTGAGGAAGGCCCTATGCTGCGGGCCTTGCTGGTCGAGGACAGCGAAGGGCAGCAGCACCTGTTGCTGGCGATCCATCACCTGGTGGTCGACGGGGTCTCCTGGCGGGTCCTGCTCGAAGACCTGCAGGCGCTCTACCGTGGCCAGGCCCTGGGCGCCAGGACCCGTGCCATGAGCGACTGGGCCGCGCGCCTGGCCGTCTATGCCGGCAGCGATTCGCTGCGCGACGAACAACATTGGTGGCAGCGCCAGCTGAACCGCGCACACCGCGAGCTACCCTGCGACCATCCGCAAGGGGCGAATCTGCACCGGCAGGCCCATACCCTGAGCATCAGCCTGGACGCCGAACACACCCGGCAACTGCTCAAGGCGGCGCCGGCGGCCTACCACACCCAGGTCAACGACCTGTTGCTGACTGCCCTGGCACGCGTGCTGTGTCGCTGGAGCGGTGACAGTTCGGTGCTGGTGCAACTGGAAGGCCATGGCCGGGAAAACCTCTTCGACGACATGGACCTGACCCGCAGCGTCGGCTGGTTCACCAGCGCCTATCCGCTGAGCTTGAGCCCGGCGGCCGGGGCGGGCGACTCGATCAAGGCGATCAAGGAGCAATTGCGCCAGGTGCCGCACAAGGGCCTGGGCTACGGCGTGCTGCGCTACCTGGCCGATACCCCGGTGCGCGAAGCCATGGCCGCCTTGCCCCAGGCGCGGATCACCTTCAACTACCTGGGCCAGTTCGACCAGCAGTTCCGGGCCGATGCCCTGTTCCAGCCGGTGGATGAGCCGGCCGGCAGCGCCCATGACCTGGATGCGCCGTTGCCCAACTGGCTGAGTGTCGATGGTCAGGTCTACGCCGGCGAGCTGCAGTTGCGCTGGACCTTCAGCCGGGAACGCTACGACCTGCGCACCATCGAGCAACTGGCCCAGGCTTACAAGGCCGAACTGCTCAGCCTGATCGAGCATTGCCTGGCCCCGGGCAATGGCAGCTTCACGCCGTCGGACTTCCCCCTGGCGCACCTGAGCCAGGAGCAGATCGACGCCTTGCCGGTGCCCATGGCGCAGATCGAGGATGTCTATCCGCTGACGCCGATGCAGGAAGGCCTGTTGCTGCACACTCTGCTCGAACCCGGCACCGGCATCTACTACATGCAGGACCGCTACCGGATCAACAGCGCCCTGGACCCGCAGCGCTTCGCCCAGGCCTGGCAGGCCGTGGTCGCCCGTCATGAAGCACTGCGCGCCTCGTTCAGCTGGAACGCAGGCGAAGCCATGCTGCAGATCATCCACAAACCGGGCCATACGCCGCTGGACTACCAGGACTGGGCCGACATGGCCGAGGACGAACAGGAAGCGCGCCTGCAGGCCCTGCACAAGCGCGAGCGCGAGGCCGGCTTCGACCTGTTGCAGCAGGCGCCTTTCCACCTGCGCCTGATCCGTGTGGGCGCCGATCGCTACTGGTTCATGATGAGCAACCACCACATCCTCATCGATGCCTGGTGCCGCTCGCTGTTGATGAACGATTTCTTCGAGCTGTACATGGCCATGGGTGAGGGCCGTGAGGCGCAGTTGCCGGTGCCGCCACGTTATCGCGACTACATCGGCTGGCTGCAGCACCAGGACCTGGACGCAGCGCGCCAGTGGTGGCGTGACAACCTGCAAGGTTTTGAGCGCAGCACGGCGGTGCCCAGCGACCGGCCATTGCTGCGCGACCATGGCGGCGAAAACGCCGGGATGATCGTCGGTGACTGCTACACCCGCCTCGGTGCAGCCGACGGTGCCCGCCTGCGCGAACTGGCCCAGGCCCATCAGTTGACCGTCAATACCTTCGCCCAGGCGGCCTGGGCCCTGGTGTTGAGCCGCTTCAGCGGTGAGCGCGACGTGTTGTTCGGCGTCACCGTGGCCGGTCGCCCGGTAAGCATGCCGCAGATGCAGCGCACCGTCGGGTTGTTCATCAACAGTATCGCCCTGCGGGTGAAACTGCCGGCAGCCGGTGAGCGTTGCAGCGTGCGGCAATGGCTCAAGGGTTTGCTTGAGCGCAACATGGAGCTGCGCGAGTACGAGTACCTGCCGCTGGTGAGCATCCAGGAATGCAGCGAGCTGCCCAAGGGCCAGCCGTTGTTCGACAGCTTGTTCGTGTTCGAGAACGCGCCGGTGGAAGTGGCGGTACTCGACCGTGCCCAGCACCTCAATGCCAGTTCCGATTCCGGACGCACCCACACCAACTTCCCGTTGACCGCGGTCTGCTACCCGGGCGATGACCTGGGCCTGCACCTGTCGTTCGACCAGCGCTACTTCGATACCCCGACCGTGGAGCGCTTGCTGGCCGAGTTCAAGCGCCTGCTGCTGGCCCTGGCCGATGGCTTGCTCGGCGACATGAGCGAGCTGCCGTTACTGGGTGACGAGGAGCGTCGCTTCCTGCTTGAGGATTGCAATCGCAGTGAGCGGGCCTACAACCTGGAGCAGAGCTATGTCGCACAGTTCGAAGCGCAGGTCGCCGCTCATCCGCAACGCACCGTGGCGCGCTGCCTGGAACACACGATCAGCTACGTCGAACTCAACTGTCAGGCCAACCGCCTGGGCCATGCCCTGGTGGCTGCCGGGGTAGGGGTCGACCAGCCGGTAGCGCTGCTGGCCGAACGCGACCTGCCGTTGCTGGGCATGATCGTCGGCAGCTTCAAGGCCGGCGCCGGCTACCTGCCGCTGGACCCGGGGCTGCCGGTTGCACGGTTGCAGCGCATCGTCGAGCTCAGTCGCACGCCGGTGCTGGTCTGCAGTGCGGCCTGCGCCGAGCAGGGGCGGGCCTTGCTGGACGAATTGTCCTGCGCGGGCCGGCCGAAACTGCTGGTCTGGGAGCAGGTGCAGGACGCCGGCCTGGCCGACAGCAACCCGGGTATCTACAGCGCGCCGGACAACCTCGCCTACGTGATCTACACCTCCGGCTCCACCGGCCTGCCCAAGGGGGTGATGGTCGAGCAGCGCGGCATGCTCAACAACCAGTTGAGCAAGGTGCCGTACCTGCAGCTCGATGTACGGGACGTGATTGCCCAGACCGCCTCGCAGAGTTTCGATATCTCGGTCTGGCAGTTCCTCGCCGCGCCGCTGTTCGGCGCCCAGGTGGTCATCGTGCCCAACGCCGTGGCCCATGATCCGCAGGGCTTGCTCGAACATGTCCAGGCCTGCGGCATCACCGTGCTGGAAAGCGTGCCCTCGCTGATCCAGGGCATGCTGGCCAGCGAGCACCAGCAACTTGACGGCCTGCGCTGGATGCTGCCGACCGGCGAGGCGATGCCGCCGGAACTGGCCGCGCAGTGGCTCAAGCGCTATCCGCACATTGGCCTGGTCAATGCCTATGGTCCGGCCGAATGCTCTGATGATGTGGCGTTCTTCCGCGTCGATGCGGCCTCGACCCGCGGCAGCTACCTGCCCATCGGCACGCCGACCGACAACAATCGCCTGTACCTGCTGGGCGACGACCAGGAACTGGTGCCGCTGGGCGCCGTGGGTGAGCTCTGTGTGGCGGGCACCGGTGTCGGGCGCGGCTATGTGAGTGACCCGCTGCGCACGGCCCAGGCATTCATCCCGCATCCGTTCGGCGGGCCGGGCGAACGTTTGTACCGTACCGGCGACCTGGCCCGGCGTCGTGCCGATGGCGTGCTCGAATATGTCGGACGCATCGACCACCAGGTAAAGATCCGTGGCTACCGGATCGAACTGGGTGAAATCGAGGCGCGCCTGCACGAGCAGGTCGAGGTGCGCGACGGCGCCGTAGGGGTTCAGGAGGGCGCCAACGGCAAGCACCTGGTCGGCTACCTGGTGGCCGCTGATGCAACAGCAGACAGGGCGATGCTGCTGGACAGGATCAAGCAACGCCTGCGCGCCGAGCTGCCGGAATACATGGTGCCGCTGCACTGGGCCTGGCTCAGGCAACTGCCGCTCAATGCCAACGGCAAGCTCGATCGCAAGGCCTTGCCGGCCATCGACATCGGCGCGTTGCACACCCAGGACTACCTGGCGCCACGCAACGCGCTGGAGCAGACCCTGGCGACCATCTGGGCCGAGGTGCTCAAGGCCGGGCGGGTCGGGGTGCGCGACAACTTCTTCGAGCTGGGCGGGCACTCCTTGCTGGCGACCCAGATCGCCTCGCGGGTGCAGAAGGCGCTGCAATTGAACGTGCCGCTGCGGGCGATGTTCGAGTGCAGCACCGTTGAGGAACTGGCCAACTATGTGGAGGGCCTCAAGGCCGGGGCGCTGAGCGACGACAAGGTCGATCGGCTCAGCGACCTGATGGCCGAGCTCGAAGACCTATAGGGTGTTGGGGGCGACACGCAGCAGGTCGTGCTTGAGCAAGGCGACCGAGGCGGCGAGCAAGGTGGCATCCTTGAACAGGAAGGAGGTCGCACCGCCCATGGCCGGAAAGCCGCCGGCGCTGTTTTCCCAGCCGCCGGGGGTGGTCAGGATCAGGCTCAGGGTGGTCAGGTAGGTGAGCACCGAGCCAAGCGCTCCGGCCACTGCCCAGCGTGGCCGCCAGATGCCGACCAGCAGCGCGGCGGCAATGGTCCATTCGGCCACGCCCAGGGCATAGCTTGCGCCCTGTACGCCAAAGGCCGGATGCAGCCAGGACAACAGCGGGCTGTGCTCGATCAGGGGGATCAGCGCCAGGGCCTCATAGGTGAACCACTTGGCGTAGCCGAAACCGAGGAAGATCAGGATCAGGCTGATGCGTAGCAAGTGGATGTCCAGGGATGAGCGGACAAAAGCCGTGAGGTAGGCAGGCCGGGTCATGGAGAGTTCCTCTGCGGTTAGGGGTACTCTCCAGACGCCGTCAGGGGGCTGGTGTTACAGCACCGGATCAACGTTTGCCGAGGATCTTGCCAAGCAGTTCCGGACGGGGGGCACCTTGCTGGGACTGCAGCTGTTGTTGCTCATCCAGGTAGAAGATCGCCGGGGTGGCTGCCAGGCCCATTTCTTCCATCAGTGCCAGGTTGGCGTCGAGCTTGGCCTGCACGGCAGCGGGGATGTTATCCAGGGCCTTGAGCTTGCTGGCCTTGCCGGCCTTTTCGTGTTGCAGCAAGGCCTGCGCCGGGTCGTTGCTGGCCAGCAGCGCCGCCGACTTGCCCGGGCTGTCTTCACGGATGATGCCGACCATGATGTGGCGCAACTGGACCTTGCCCGACTCGACCCAGGGGCGTGCCTGTTGCCAGAACATGCTGCAGTACTGGCAGTTGGGGTCGCTGAACAGGTAGACGATGCGTGGCGCATCGGCCTTGCCGTCGGCGATCCAGGCGGTCTTTTCCATCTTCGCCCAGATTTCCTTGGCCATGGGGGCATAGACCAGCTTCTCCAGGGGCGCCTCGCTCAGGTCCTTGCCCTGCTCATCGAACAGGCTGCCGACCAGCACATGCTTGCCGTCGGGCGTCAGGTACAGGGCCATGCCACGGCTCTGGTATTCGGCCGCGTAGCCGCGCAAGCCGTTGGGAGCATCGAAGCTGCCCTTGATCTTCACGCCCTTGGCTTCCATCTGCTGCACGGCCTTGGGCAGTTCTTCGGCCAGCACGGCCTGGCTGGCCAGCAGGCCGAAGGTAAGGGTCAGGGGCAGTTTCAGCAAAGCGTGCATGTGTCGGTCCTTGAAGTGGCGGTGACGGCGGGCGCGGCTGAGCGCTCGAAAGATTCCAGGGCGTGGCTCAGGCTCGCCCGTGACAGTTCGCCCAGGTGGCTGCCGACCAGGCGGCCCTCGGCGTTGTAGAACAGGGTGGTGGGCAGGGCCATGGAGCCGACTTTCTGCGCCAGTTGGCCACCGCTGTCGAACAGCACATGGGACAGGTTGAGGCCGGTGGTGGCGAGAAAAGTGCTGACGGTCTGCGGGGTTTCGCCCTGGTTGACGAACAGGAAGGTGATGTCCGGATGCTCGTGCTGGGCCTGTTGCAGCACCGGCATTTCGCGCCGGCACGGCGGGCACCAGGTCGCCCAGAGGTTGATGACCAGCGGGCGGCCACGGTATTCGGTCAATTGCACGGCCTGGCCGTCGGCCTTGCGCAGGCTTACCTCGGGCAGTTGCGTGCCGGTTTCATACAGGTGGCTGGCCAGGCTGCCGAGCAGCCAGAGCACGGCGCCACTGAACAAGCCCCAGCCCAGCGGGCGGCGCAGGGTGGGGCGCCGCCAGCCTTGCCAGAGCGCGCCGAGCGCCACCACCGCCAGCCCCGGCCAGAGCAGGAAGCCGCCGTCGCGCAGGTCGACGATCTGCAACGGGTCGGCGCGGTACAGCGGCCAGTAGCTGAGCACGAAGCCCAGCCGGGCACCGAGCAGGCCCAGCAGGAACAGGTAGAACAACACCGACTCGGGATTGTCGCCCCCGCGCCGCGCCACCCGCCAGCCCACCAGGCTGGCCAGGGCCAGGGCGCAGAGCAGCAGCAAATGGTTGAAGGCCATGGTCAGCGGCCCGAGGTTCACCGTCAGCATCAGCCTTGACTCCGGGTCCGGGCCCAATGTTCGAGGAAGTTGGCGGCATCGATTTCACCCGTGATCCGTTGGGCGCGGCGTTCGTTGCCTTCGGGCCCGATCCAGATCAGGCTCGGTGGTCCCGGTACCTGATAGCGTTGCAGCAGCTCGCGGCTGGAGGGGGCATCGGCGGTGACGTCCAGGCGCAGCAAGCGAACTCCGTCGAGCGCCGCCAGCACGTCGGCGCGGGCGAACACCTGTTTCTCCATGACCTTGCACGACACACACCAATCGGCATAGTAGTCCAGCATTACCCATTGGCCCTGGGCTTTGGCGGTGTCCAGTTCTCGTTGCAGGTCGGCCGGCTGGCTGACGGTAATGAATGCATCGCTGTGAGCACTGCTGGCCACGGCTACGCCACCGCCGCGAAAGGGTTGCAACGGCTGCCAGAGGTCACTGCCACCGGCCGCGGCGCCGATTACCAGCAGGCTGCCCCAGAAGCCCGCCAGCAGCGGCAGGGCGCGGATCGGGCGCAGGCCATGCAGCACCGGCCAGGCCGCCCAGGCCAGGGCGATCAGCAAGGCACCGGCCAGCCCCAGCCAGAGCGAAGGCTCCAGCACGGTGCGCAGGGTGTACAGGGCCATGCCCAGGAACACGAAGCCGAACAGGCCCTTGACCAGGTTCATCCAGGCGCCGGGGCGCGGCAGGTAGCGGTTGCCCAGGGTGACCAGCAACAGCAGCGGCAGGCCCATGCCCAGGCCCAGGCTGAACAGCACCAGGGCGCCATGCACCGCGTTGCCGCTCTGGGCGATGTACAGCAGGGCGCCTGCCAGCGGAGCAGTCATGCACGGGCCCATCAGCAGCCCCGACAAGGCGCCGAGCAGTGCTGCACCATACAGGTTGCCGCCACGGGTGCCGTGCCCGGCGCGTTCCAGGCGATCTCGCAGCCAGGCCGGCAGTTGCAGCTCGAAGACGCCGAACATCGGCAAGGCCAGCAGCACGAACAAGGCTGCCAGGGTGCCGAGCAGCCATGGCTGTTGCAGCCAGGCCTGCAGGCTGGCGCCGAGCAGGGCGGCGACTACGCCGAGGGCGGCGTACACCAGGGCCATGCTCAGCACATAGACACAGGCCAGGGCCCAGCCGCGGCGGGCGCTGGCGCCATTGCCCAGGACCAGCCCGGCCAGGATCGGCAGCATCGGCAGCGAGCATGGGGTGAAGGCCAGCAGCACGCCCAGGCCGAGGAAGGCCAGCAGGCTCCAGGCCAGGCCCGACTGCTGCAGGCCGCCGGCCAGGGCCTGGTCGCCGGCCTGTTCGGCGACAGGCGTGCCGCCCAGCTCGACCAGGCTGGTCTGCGGTGGATAGCACAGGCCGGCATCGGCACAACCTTGCCAGCCCATGCGCAGTTGGCCGGTGGCGCTGGCGGGGATTATCAGTTGCAGCTCGCCGCGGTAGACCAGGGTTTC
The DNA here is from genome assembly GCF_030272875.2 of Pseudomonas sp. BJa5. NCBI lineage: Bacteria > Pseudomonadati > Pseudomonadota > Gammaproteobacteria > Pseudomonadales > Pseudomonadaceae > Pseudomonas > Pseudomonas sp. BJa5. Next base: position 66,941 of record NZ_JALRNG020000010.1, on the reverse strand, counting down.
GCCGAAGAACTCGTCCTGGTGGGGCAAGGCCGCGGGCAGGGCGGGCTGTTGCTCGGCGGGCAGGCCGTCGAACTTCAGGCGCTTCTGGTACAGGTAATGGCCTTCGGTGATTTTCCAGTGCAGGCGCATCTCACCGCTGGGCAGCCGTTCGCTGCTGAACACGAAGGCCTTGTCCACCGGCAGGAAGTCGCTCTGGGCAAAGGGGTTGGCCTGGCTCAGGCCGCTGAACAGGAACATGAGGGCAAACAGTAGAACGCGCATCTTCAAGCCTTGGCAGTGCGATGAGCGGTCGATGCTGGCCGAGCACGATTAACCGAGTGTTAACCCGCACCGGTCGATTGTCGCGCCAACCGCGACGATCCGCCGGCGGCACGGCATAATCCTGGCTTAATCCGCCTGCGCTTCACTGCCACTTTAAGTAGCGAGACCCACCATGCACGTACTGCTCTGCGAGGATGACGACCTGATTGCCAGCGGCATTGCCGCCGGGCTCAGCGCCCAGGGCATGACCGTCGACCGGGTCGCCACGGCCGGCGCGGCCCAGGCCATGCTCCAGGCAGCGGCCTTCGACGTCATGGTGCTGGACCTCGGCCTGCCCGACGAAGACGGCCTCAAGCTGTTGCAGCGCCTGCGCCAGCAGGGCGAAAGCCTGCCGGTACTGGTGCTCACCGCGCGCGATGCGGTCACCGACCGGGTCGACGGCCTGCAGGCCGGTGCCGACGACTACCTGCTCAAGCCCTTCGACCTGCGCGAACTGGCGGCGCGCCTGCACACCCTGCTGCGCCGCTCTGCAGGGCGGGCGGTGAATATCATCGAGCACGGCCCGCTCAGCTATGACCCCAGCAGCCGTGAAACCTGCCTGGGCGGGGTGCCGGTCGACCTGTCGCGGCGCGAGCAGGCGCTGTTGCAGGCCCTGCTGCACAACCGTGGCCGGGTACTGTCCAGCGAACAGCTCAAGGACAGCGTCTACGGCTTTGGCGACGAAGTCGAGAGCAACGCCCTGAACGTGCATATCCATCACCTGCGCCGCAAGCTGGGCAACGGCATTGTCGAAACCGTGCGCGGCCTGGGTTACCGCCTGGGGCCTGCGCAACTGCCCGAAGCGGAGCAACCATGAGCCTGCGTGTACGCCTGACCCTGATCCTGGGCGCCGCCTTCGTGCTGATCTGGGCCCTGGCGGCGGCCTGGATGCTGCGCGACCTGCGCCACCAGATGATGTTTTCCCTGGACCAGCGCCTGGTGGCCTCGGCGCGGATGGTGGCCGGCCTGATCGACCAGATGCCGCAGCCGCTGGTGGCCAAGGGCGAGGGCGCGAAACTGAGCGCCGACCAACTCAGCGTGCCGGATGGCATGGCCTGCCAGGTCAGTTCGCTGCGTGGCGAGATCATTGCCCGCAACCACACCAAGGACCACGCGCTGGATGACGATCGCAGCGGCTTTCGTGACCAGACCATCGACGGCGCGCGCTGGCGCACCTTCACCTATTACCGCGGCGACTTTCGCATCACCACGGCCGACCGCCACCAGGAACGCGAGGCACTGAACCGCTCGATCCTGCTGGCGGCCTCGGCCCCGGTGCTGGTGGCCTTGCTCGGCAGCCTCGGGCTGCTGTGGCTGGGGATCGGCAAAGGGCTGGCGCCGCTCAACCGCATGCGCGATGCCTTGCGCAGGCGCAGCCCCGACGCCCTCGAACCCTTGCAGGTGCGTGGCCTGCCCAGCGAACTGCAACCCTTGCAGGACACCCAGAACCAGCTGTTCCAGCGCATCGCCCAGACCATCGAGCGCGAGCGCCGGCTGACCGACGACGCTGCCCATGAACTGCGCACGCCGCTGACCGCCATCAAGACCCACCTGCAGGTGGCGCGAATGACCGAGGGCGCCGCCCGCGAGCAGGCCCTGGAACACGCCGAGCAGGGCGCCGATCGCATGCACCGGACCCTTGAGCAGTTGCTGCTGCTGGCGCGGGTCGAAGGCAGCCTGTCGTTCGAGGATGGCGTGCAATGCAGCGCCGAACAGGTGGCGCGCCAGGCCATCCAGGACACCGGCGTCGGCCAGCGCATCGACCTGCAATTGGCGCCAGGTACCGCCCAGGTCTACCTGGGCATGCCGACACCGCTGGCGGTCACGGCGTTGCGCAACCTGCTGGACAATGCCCTGCGCCATACCCGCGGCAGCGAGCCGGTGGAACTGGCCGTGCGCATGGACGAAGGGCGGGTGGCCTTTACCGTGCGCGACCATGGCCCGGGCATTGCCGAGCAGGACCTGGAGCACCTGACCGAGCGATTCTGGCGCAATGGCCAGAGTGGCAGCTGCGGCCTGGGGCTGGCCATTGTCCAGGCCATCGTCCAGCGTTGCGCCGGATCGTTGCGCTTCGACAGTCGCAGTGATGGCCTGCGGGTGCTGTTGCAGGTGCCGTTGCGTATGCAATAGGTTTAAGCAGGATCTGAGGGTATCTCGGAAAAATCCCACGCTCGACAGCGAATACGGCTAAATCCGCACAGCGCTGAAGCGTTTTTCAAGCGATAACCACCCGACACACATCTGGTAACAGGGCGTGACGGGCACATACGCTTGCTTGCGAGGGTTTCTCCAGATGTCAGTCGCTATCAGCCTTGCCCAGCCGTTGCCGGCGTCTTCGGACGCGGCGGCTACCGAAATGCTCTACCACTTCGACGAATCGCCGCTGCTGGCCCGACAGAAGCAGCAGGAATCCAATGCCCGCAGTTACCCGCGACGCATTCCCCTGGCGCTGAAAAAGGCCCGCGGCCTCTATGTCGAAGATGTCGAGGGGCGTCAGTTCATCGATTGCCTGGCCGGCGCCGGCACCCTGGCGCTGGGCCACAACCACCCGGTAGTGATTGCCGCGATCCAGCAGGTGCTGGCTGACGAATTGCCCCTGCACACCCTCGACCTGACCACACCGGTCAAGGACCGCTTTGTCCAGGACCTGTTCGGCCTGTTGCCGCAAGCACTGCGCATTGATGCGAAAATCCAGTTCTGCGGGCCGACCGGAACCGATGCGGTGGAAGCGGCCTTGAAACTGGTGCGCACGGCCACCGGACGCACGACCGTGCTGTCGTTCCAGGGCGGTTATCACGGCATGTCCCAGGGCGCACTGAGCCTGATGGGCAGCCTGGGGCCGAAAAAGCCGCTGGCCGGGCTGTTGAGCAATGGCGTGCAGTTTTTGCCATACCCTTACGATTACCGCTGCCCGTTCGGCCTGGGCGGTGAAGCCGGGGTCAAGGTCAACCTGCATTACCTGGAAAACCTGCTGAGCGATCCGGAAGCGGGCGTGCAACGGCCGGCGGCGGTGATCGTCGAGGCGGTGCAGGGCGAGGGCGGGGTGATTCCGGCCGACGTGGAATGGTTGCGGGGCGTGCGCCGGATAACCGAGCAGGCCGGTGTGGCCCTGATCGTCGATGAAATCCAGAGTGGTTTTGCCCGTACCGGCAAGATGTTTGCCTTCGAGCATGCCGGCATCACGCCTGACGTGGTGGTGATGTCCAAGGCCATCGGCGGCAGCCTGCCGCTGGCGGTGGTGGTCTACCGCAACTGGCTCGACACCTGGCAGCCTGGCGCCCATGCCGGGACCTTCCGTGGCAACCAGATGGCCATGGCGGCGGGGTCGGCGGTGATGAAGTACATTGTGGACCACGACCTGTGCAGCCATGCGCAGCGCATGGGCGAGCGCCTGGCCGGGCACTTGCGCAAACTGCAGGCGGACTTCCCGCAACTGGGGGATATTCGAGGTCGCGGCCTGATGCTCGGGGTCGAGCTGGTCGATCCGGCGGCTGCCCGGGATGCCCAGGGCCACCCGGCTGCGTGCGCACGCCTGGCCCCGTTGGTGCAGCGCGAGTGCCTCAAGCGTGGCCTGATCCTCGAACTCGGCGGCCGGCACGGCGCGGTGGTGCGTTTCCTGCCGCCGCTGGTGATCACCGCCGAGCAGGTCGATGAGGTGGCGGTGCGCTTTGGTCGTGCGCTGGCAGCGGCGGTGGCAGCTCTTTGAGGGATTGGGGCTGCTTTGCAGCCTATCGCAGGCTTCGCCGGCTCCCACAAAGACAGTTGCTCCGACAAGGGTTCCTGGCAAGCCTCGGACTCTGTGGGAGCTGCCGATAGGCTGCGATCGGGCGCGAAGCGGCCGTAAAACCAGGCCGCCTCAGTACATCTGACCCAATGAGGTGGCCGGATTGCGACTGCTGCGCAGTCGATCGCAGGCTTCGCCAGCTCCCACAAAGACAGTTGCCCCACAAAGGAGGGCGCAGGCTTGGCCATTGTGGGAGCGCCCCTCGCTTGCCTCAATCGAACGAGCGGCCGGCGCGCCAGTAGCCCATCAGGGTCAGGGTCTTGCGATCGATGCCACGCTCCTGGATCAGGTGGCGGCGAATCTGCATCATCGCCGCCGATTCGCCGGCGATCCACGCGTGGAACTCGCCCGTGTCGGACGCGCCACGTTCCCACAGGATCTGCCGCTCGATATCGACGTCTTCAAGGGCGTTGCCCTTGCGCGTGGGGTTATCCGGCCGGGGAAGCCTTGCCAGTTCCCGTGCGGCATGCACCATCGCCTCGCCATGGTCGGCATCGAGCAAGTCCCTGGGCAGCCAGTTCAGCTCGGTCGCCGGGCTTCGGGTCAACTCCAGGCAGTCCTCTTCGCCCGGCACCTCGATAAATACCTGTGCCGGCACTTCTGGAAAGGCGTGCGCCATGTGTTCGAGAATGCCGGCAATGGCAGGCAGGGCGGTCTCATCACCGATCAACAGCAGCGAGCGCAGGCTCCTTGGCGGCCGCCATTCGTAACCGCCTGGGTCGCCGGCAAATTCCCGGTCGGGTGCGTAGACCTGCAGGCGATCGCCGATGCTGGCCTGGGTCGCCCAGGCCGAGGCGGGGCCGTTGATGCCATGCAGGACAAAATCGACATCCAGCTCCAGGGCGTCGCGACGCAAGGCACGAATCGTGTAGGTGCGCATCGGCGGGCAGCTCTGCGCGTCCAGGTTGCGCCGGGCCGCTTGCCAGGAGCCCTGCTTGGGCAACTGCGGCGGCTGGCCGTTGGCACTGGGAAAGAAGATCTTGATGCGCTGGTCGGCGGCCAGGGTGCACATCTGCGCAACCTCTGCGCCAGTGAACACGAAGCGGGCGAGGGAGGAGCTCAAGGCGATGATCCGCTTGAGCTGCACGTCGAACAAACGATAGGCGCTGGCCTTGGCCGGCTTGCCCACCAGCTTGCGCAGGCCGTTGCCCAGGGCGCTGGCCAGGGAGGTGGAAGAGGACATGGGCGATTCCTTTTGGCAAAGAGTTCTCCCTGGAAACGAATGCCCGCCGAGCTGAATTAACCCTGTGGCACACCGTTAAATTTCGCCGCCGGCCATACGTTCTAGCAGGGATAAAGCCTGCTTCATGGCAAACACGGGTAGGACGATGACGATATCGCGGCGAGGATTCATTGCAGGGCTGGCAGTGGCGGGTGCAGCGGCGCCTGCGGCCTATTATGCGCATAAACGACTGACCCATGACCCCGAGGACGATATCGTCACGCCGGGCGAGGCCAGCGTCGAACTGGCCGATGCCGCGGGCCAGCAACTGGCCGATCAACTGCGGGGCATCTGGGACCTGCGCTTTCACGGTACCCAGGCCGGCCTGGCCGGGTTGCCACAGCAGGGGCTGCAGATGTACCTGGATGTGGCGACCAAGGGGCGTGGCTTGCGCGGTTTTGTCGATGAGCCCGCGCGCCTGGAGGGGCAGGGGCCGGTTGCCTACCGGGTGCTGGGCGATCTGGTGGGCGCATCGAGCACCGAGGTGCGCTGGCGGCTGCTGAGCAATCGCGGGGCAACGCACTACGAGTGCATTGCCAGCCTGGACGAAGTCTGGGGCGCTTTCGGCAATGCCGGCAGCGGCACCTTGAGCGGTCGTCTGCAACCCCTGGATCGATCCATGGCCCTGCCGCTGCTGGACAGCCATTTCGTTGCAGTCAAGCGGCTGTTTCCCGAAGCTCGCGAGCGGCTGCCCTACACTCCGCAACTGCAGGCCTGGCTGGTCAGTGCCGAGCATCGTCTGTTCCACCAGCTCTGGCATGCTTCCCGCGACAAGTGGCACAAGCTACCCGAAGAGAAGCGTGGCGCCCTGCGCGGATTGGGGTGGCAGCCCGGTCCCCGAGAACTGGAGCGCGATGCCCGTGGTCCGCGCAAGCACCGCAATGGTTCGGGCGAGGATTTCCTGTTCATGCACCGGCATATGCTTGGCACGGCCCGCTCGATGCAGGACCTGCCGTCCTGGCGTCATTTCCCGTTGCCCAAGCCGGACGTCGAGCAGGATCGCCAGGGCTTTGCCCGTTACTTCAACAACCACGACGGCAACTGTGTGCCGCCCACCTGGCAGGCGCCGGGTGACGCCGCCTATGGCCAGTGGGTGTCGGCGATCAAGGCCGGCGAGACGTTTTGCAGCAATTTCCAGGTCTGGGAATCCCGCTACCGCGACCCGCAGTACCTGTCGACGCTGACCCTGGGCGCCTTCGGCTCGGAGTTGGAGATGAACCTGCACGACTGGCTGCACATGTGCTGGGCGTCGGTGCCACGGGATCCGGTCAACGGCGCGCCGGTACCCTTTGCCCGGGACCCGGCCGACTTTGCCTCGCGCTGGTTCGGCGTCGACAATGACTTTCTCGGCGACCCCTTTTCATCCCATGTGCACCCGGTGTTCTGGGGCTTTCATGGCTGGATCGACGACCGCGTCGAAGACTGGTTCCGCGCCCATGAGCGGCACAATCCCGGCCAGGTGCGCAGGCGTGAGGTCAGCGGCGTGCAGTGGTTCGTGCCGGGCCGCTGGGTTCAGGTCGAGGACCCCTGGCTGGGGCCGGACACCCATGGCTGCAGCACGGTGCCGGGGACGTCCCCGGGCAAGTCGGTGGAAATGGACGTGGAAACCATGAAGCTGGCGCTGCGCATCACCTTTGGCGAAGACGACAAGATCGGCGACCTGGTTCGTCGTGTGCCGCAACGGCCGTGGTATGCGCGGCATCTGTCGCTGCGCGGGATCGTGACCTGAAGGTTGTATTGTAATGTAGCTGCTGTGGGAGCGGGCTTGCCCCGCGATACGATGCGACTGATAGTACGCAATCGCGGGGCAAGCCCGCTCCCACGGCAGTCCCATCACCGAACCACTTGCCAGCCCCCACCCAATGCCTTGTACAGCGCCACGCTGCCTTGCAGCCGGGCCAGGCGTAACTGCACCTGCTGGTCCTGGGCCTGGTACAGGGTGCGCTGGGTTTCGAGCACGGTCAGCAAGGTTTCGGCGCCCGCCCGGTAGCGGCTTTGCGATAGTTCGAAAGCCCGGCGTGCCTGTTCCACTTCCTGGTCCTGCCACTGCCTTTGGCTGTCCACCCCGCTGATGCCGTTGAGGGCTTTCTCGACATCGGCAAAGCCGGCCGTGATGCTGCCACGATAATCTTGCAGCAGTTCATCCTCCACGGCCCGGGCCTTGTCCCGCTCGGCGCGCAGGCGACCGTTGTTGAAGATCGGTGCGGCCAGCCCGGCGGTGAGGGTGTAGTAGGGGCTGCGCAGGATCCGGGCAAAGGTGTCGGCGCCGGAGCCCAGGTCGGTGCCCAGGGTCAGGCTCGGCAGCATGGCGGCGCGGGCCACCTGGACATCGGCCTGGGCGGCGGCCAGGCGTGCCTCGGCGGCGGCGATGTCGGGCCGGCGGCTGAGCAGATCGCTGGGCACGCCGCTGCCAATGCCGGGCCAGCGCAGCCCGTCGATGGACTCCTGGATCGGCGCCAGCGCCTGTACCGGTTGACCGAGCAGGGTCGCCAGGGTGATCCGCGCTTCCTGCAGTTGTTGTTCGAACAACGGCACCTGGCGCGCCTGGCCGGCGACCAGGCTGCGCTGCTGGGCCAGTTCCAGGGTGGTGGCCGAGCCCGCGTCGTGGCGGGTCTGTACCAGGCGCAGGACATCTTCGGCGTTGGCCAGGTTTAGCCGGGCGATGCGCACCTGCTCGGCCAGTGCCAGGCTTTGCAGGTAGCTGTTGGCGACGCCGCTCAGCAGGGTCAGTTCGACGGTCTGGCGGTCGAAGCGGCTGGCGTCCAGGCCATGCAGCGCACTGTCGTGGGCGGCCGCCTTGCCACCCCAGAAATCGACTTCGTAGCTGGCGCTCAGGCGTGTATTGAACGAGGTGCTGGTGCGTTCGCGGTCGCTGGCGTCGAGCTGATCGAAGCCATCGCCACGCAACAAGCGCTGGCGACTGGCGTTCAAGCCGAACTTGGCCTCCGGCAGCAGCGGCGCGCCGGCGATGATCGCCGAGGCCTGGGCCTGGCGGACCCGGGCGGCGGCGGCCGCGAGGTCGAAGCTGCCCTGGCGGGCCTGCTCGATCAGTGCGTTCAACGGGGCACTGGAAAACTGTTGCCACCAGTCGTGCTGTGGCAATGGCTGGTTGAGGTTGCTGTCGCTGCCTTGCCAGCGCCCGGGTGCCTGCAGGCCGCTTTGCGGCGGGGGCGGCGTGGCGCTGCAGGCGGCGATGAACAGGCTGATGGACAACACACTGAGACGGCTGGGCACGTTCATGGATTATTCGCTGGTAAGGGCTTTGACCGGGTCGAGGCGGGCGGCTTTGCGTGCCGGCATGAAGCCGAACACCACCCCGGTGACCACTGCACAGGCAAAGGCGCCGAGCACGGCCGCCAGGGAAAAGGCCACGGCGACGTCGGCCAGCAACAAGCCGCCACCGATCGCCAGGGCCAGGGCGATGCCGGTCAGGCCGCCGACCATCGACAGCAGCACTGCTTCGCTGAGGAACTGGCGCAGGATGTCACGCTGGCGCGCGCCGGTGGCCATGCGGATGCCGATCTCGCGGGTACGTTCGCGCACGGTCATGAGCATGATGTTCATCACGCCGATGCCGCCGACCAGCAGCGAGATCGCCGCGATCGAACCGAGCATCAGCGACAGGGTGTTCTGCGTGCGGGCTTCGGCCTGGATCAGGGCGGCGTCGTTGCTCAGTTCGTAGTCGTGCTTGCCGTTGTGCAGCTTGCGCATCAGCCGCTCGATTGCGGCTTCGGTTTGCGCCACGCGCCGCGAATCGGCGGCGGCGATGGTCACGTATTCCGGGTCGCGGCTGCCGAACAGGCGAATGGCCGCGGCCGAGTAGGGCACCACGATCCGCTGGTCGCTGTCCTGTTCGCCTGAGCTTGCGCCTTTGCCTTCCAGCACGCCGACCACCTGGAAGGGAACGTTCTCCACCAGGATGTACTGGCCGATCGGATCGATGTTCGGGCCAAGCAACTTCTCGCTGACCTTGTGCCCGATCACCGCCACGGCGGCGGCCGCCTGCTCGTCGGCCTCGGTGAAAAAGCTGCCGCGGACCACCGGCCAGTTGAAGATCTCGGGGAAGTAGGTGTTGTTGCCACCGACGTAGAACTGCTGGTTGTTGTTGCCGTAGCGGACCATCAGCTTGTTGCCGATCACCGGCATGATCATCTTCACCTGGGGCAGGCCGCCCACCGCAGCGACATCGTCCAGGGTGATGACGCCGGCCGGTTCGCGCAGGGTCGGCGCGCTGCCGCTGAGGTAGAGGATGTTGGAGCCGAAGGCGGCCATCTGGGCCATGACCTGGCGCTTGCTGCCTTCGCCGACGGCAAGCATCACCACCACCGAGGCCACCCCGATGATGATCCCGAGCAGGGTCAGGGCGGTACGGAAGCGGTTGATCCACATGACCCGCCAGGCCGCTTGCAGGGACTCCACCAGCTCGCCTTTCCAGGCGCCGCTGTGGGTCGCGCCGTGGTCCAGGCGCTGGCGCAGGTCCTCGGCCTGCAGGCCCGGTGCGTCGGCGTGGGAAGCCGGCGGCGCGTTGCCCGAGTCGCTGACGATCAGGCCGTCGCGGATCTCGATGACCCGCTTGGCACGGGCTGCCACTTCACGGTCATGGGTGATCAGGATCACCACATGGCCCTGGGCGGCCAGCTCATCGAGCAAGGCCATGACTTCTGCGCCGCTCTGGCTGTCCAGGGCGCCGGTGGGTTCGTCGGCGAGGATGATGTGGCCGCCGTTCATCAGCGCCCGGGCAATCGACACCCGTTGCTGCTGGCCGCCGGAAAGCTGATGGGGGCGGTTGCCGGTACGGCTGGCCAGGCCCAGGCGTTCGAGCAGGGCGGCGGCGCGGGCGTGGCGCTCGCCGGCGGGTGTGCCGGCGTAGATGGCCGGCATCTCGACGTTTTCCTGGGCCGAGCCCGAGGCGATCAGGTGGTAGCCCTGGAACACGAAGCCGAAGGCTTCACGGCGCAGCCAGGCCAGTTCGTCGCTGTCCAGGTCGGCCACGTTTTTGCCGGCGAACAGGTAGTCGCCGCAGGTCGGGCGGTCCAGGCAGCCGAGAATGTTCATCAGGGTCGACTTGCCGGAGCCGGACGCGCCCACGATGGCGACGAACTCCCCGGGGTGAATCGCCAGGCTGATGCCGCGTACCACTTCGACCTTGGGGGTATCGACCCCGCCGTAGGATTTGCGGATGTCGCGCAATTCGATCAGCGGCGTATTCATTCAACCTCCGCTGGCGGCAGGGGCGCCGATCAACAGCCGCTCACCTTCGGCCAGGCCATCGAGCACCTGGATGCGCAGGCGGTCGCTCAGTCCGGTGCGTACCCGGCGCTGCTCGACCTTGCCGTCGGCATCGAGCACCTGGGCAATGCGCAGGTCGTCGTCAGCGGCATCGTCGTCCAGTGCCGCCACCGGCACGGTCAGCACCTTGTCGGCGCGACCGGCGACGAAGAACACCTGGGTGGTCATTTCCGCCATCAGGGCGTTGTCCGGGTTGTCCACGTCCAGCAGCACGGTGTAGAGCACCACTTTGCTGCTGGCGCTGCTGCCACCGGTACCGGCAGCGCTACTGCTGCCCTGGCCGGACGGGTCCAGGGGTTTGGGCGGGACGGGCAGGATCTGGCGCACGGTGCTGGTCCAGCGACGCTTGCCGCCGGCCAGGGTGGTGAAGTAGGCCGACATGCCGGGTTTGACATGGCTGATATCGGCTTCGGAGACCTGAGCCCATACCGTCATCGGTGACAGTCTGGCGATCCGCAGGATCAACGGCGTCTGCTGCTGGGCATTGAGGGTCTGGCCTTCGCGGGCATCCACGGCGACCACGGTGCCGGCCATCGGTGCATAGATGCGTGTATAGCCCAGTTCCGCCTCATCGCTGCGCAGGCTGGCCTGGGCCTGGCGGATCTGTGCGCGGTACATGTCGATGCGCGCCTGGGTGACTTTGAGCTGGGCCTGGGCGATCTGTACGTCCTCATCGCGGGTCGCGCCGCCGGCAGCCAGGTTGCGCTGGCGCTTGTACTGTTGCTCGGCGAGCTGGAACTGGGCCTGCTGCTCGGCGAGCTGGGCCTTGAGGTTGTCGATCGAGAAGCGTCCGGCATCGAGCCTGGCCTGTTGCGTCGAAGGATCGATCTCGACCAGCAGCTGGCCGGCCTTGACCTGGTCCCCGACCTCGACATGCAGCTTGCGGATCTGACCGGAAGCCTGGGCACCGACGTCCACGTAGCGTCGTGGCTGCAAGGTGCCGAGCGCCGTGACACTGCTTTCAATATCGCTGCGGGTCACACTGACGGTACTCAGCGGGTCACCACCGGCGGGCAGGGTTTTCCAGGCGAGCAGGGCGCTCAGGCTGAGCAGGCCGAGGCCGCAGAGCAGCAGGCGGCGTTTGTTCGAAGGACGTCTCATGCAGGGTTCCAGCCAAGAGGGTTGGGCCGTGGGGGCAGACTGTCGGGCACGCACGACAGACACGGGAGGCTCCCAAGTAAACGAGAGACTCACGGAGGAATTTACTGTGGTGGGACGCGTTCAGTGGATGAACGGGACGGCCTCGGAAAAGATCCGATGGCCTGATCTTGCTGAGAATAATTATAATTTGTATTATTGCAAACTGCCATCATTCAGATCCGCTCAACAAGCGTCAGGAAGACTCCGTCGATGTCGCGGCCAGGTGCTGTATTGGAAAACTACTATCGAGAATTGGTGAGTTTCCTTTGCGCCCGCCTGGGTAACCGCCAGGCGGCGGAAGACGTTGCCCATGACGCCTACACCCGGGTGCTGGAGCGCACGGGCGACACCGACATCGAACACCCGCGCGCCTTCCTCTACCGCACCGCCCTGAACCTGGTGATCGACGGTCATCGTCGCGGCCTGTTGCGCCAGGCCGAGCCACTGGATGTGCTCGACAACGACGAACGATTCTTCTCCCCGGCGCCCTCCCAGGACATGGAACTGCGTCAGCGCCTGGACCTGATGCAGCGGGCCCTCGACGAGTTGAGCGCGGTGTGTCGCGACAGCTTCCTGCTGCGCAAGCTCGAAGGGCTGTCCCATCAGGAGATTGCCGAGCGTTTGGGGATTTCCCGCAGCCTGGTGGAAAAGCACATCGTCAATGCCATGAAGCATTGCCGTGTGCGGATGAAGCAGTGGGAGTCCTGAGGCGGTGAAGGGAATGTGAAATTTTCGTCATGTCCTTCCTTGATTTCTGAACGTTTCCCAACAACTATCAGTAAAGACCCTAAACCCGGCGAAGTGCCCGCCACCTGCCTGTAGTTGTGATTCGGCGCCGTATGGTCAAGGAACGTCACTCACGCTCTTATGCCTTGGTCATAGATCATGCCGAACAAATCAATGCGGATCCTGATCGCCGACGAACATCCGATGCAGTTGCTGCAGCTGGAGAAGATGCTCAATGGCATGGGGTATTACCGCATTGCGCCGGTGGAGTGCTTCGAAGACCTGCAGCGCCTGGTACAGGCGGCACTGCAGCCGTTCAACCTGTTGGTGGGCAATATCGACCTGGCCAGCCACGTTGGCGTCGACCTCGAGCGTTTCTGCCGGGTCAATTCCCAGATCCAGCACGCCCTGCTTTACCAGTCCCAGCACCTGAAGGTGCCCAGCATTCCCAGTGGCGAGCGTCAGGCGGTGAACATCAGCCTGCCCAAGGTGCCGGACAACGAGACCATGCAGACCTTCATGGCGATCATCGACGCGCCGAGAGTCATCGGTCAGTTGCCCGTGCCTGAGCGAACGCAGCCGGCGTACACACCGCGGCGGATGAGCTTCGCGCCAACGATCTTCTCCCGTCCCTGAACCACGGCATCTACTGCGCATCCCCCGGGCACGTTTTGCTATGCTCTAGCGTTTGCCTTGGCGCGCCGGAGTGCGCGTTGCGTCGCCCACCGATAGACGGATGCCCTTATGACCGCCACCACGCCTGCGATACGCCTGAGCCGCAGCGACCACAAGACCCTGGGCCTGGCAGCCCTGGGCGGCGCGCTGGAAATCTACGATTTCATCATCTTCGTGTTCTTCGCCCTGACCTTGAGCCAGCTGTTCTTCCCGCCAGAGATGCCCGAGTGGCTGCGTTTGCTGCAAAGCTTCGGGATCTTTGTCACCGGCTACCTGGCCAGGCCCCTGGGCGGGATCCTGATGGCGCATTTTGCCGATCACTTGGGGCGCAAGAAGGTCTTCAGCCTCAGCATCCTGATGATGGCCCTGCCGTGCCTGCTGATCGGGCTGATGCCCACCTACGCCGACATCGGCTATTTCGCCCCGCTGATCCTGCTGGCCCTGCGTATCCTGCAGGGCGCCGCAGTGGGCGGGGAGGTGCCCAGCGCCTGGGTCTTCGTCGCCGAGCATGCACCGCTCGGGCGCCGCGGCTACGCCCTGGGGTTTCTCCAGGCCGGGCTGACCTTCGGCTATTTGCTCGGGGCCCTGACCGCCACCGCGCTGGCGCAATGGTTCACCCCGCAGGAGATCCTCGACTATGCCTGGCGCTACCCGTTCCTGCTCGGTGGCGTGTTCGGGGTGATCGGTGTCTGGCTGCGCCGCTGGCTGAGCGAGACACCGGTGTTCCTGGCCTTGCGTGAACGTCGCGAGCAACCGGTGGCCTTTCCCTTGCGCAGCGTGCTCCGCGAGCATCGGCGGGCGCTGGTTCCGGCGGTGCTGCTGACCTGCGTGCTGACCTCGGCGGTGGTGGTGCTGGTGGTGATCACCCCGACCCTGATGCAGCAACGCTTCGGTATGAACGCCGGGCATACCTTCGCCTTGAGCAGCCTGGGCATAGTCTTCCTCAACATCGGCTGCGTGCTGGCCGGCCTGCTGGTGGACCGGATTGGCGCCTGGCGCGCCCTGATGTTCTACAGCCTGCTGCTGCCCCTGGGGATCGCTGCCCTGTATGCCAGCCTGGTCACGGGCTGGCAGTGGCCAGGCCTGGCCTACGCACTGGCGGGCCTTGCCTGCGGCGTCGTGGGGGTGGTGCCCTCGGTGATGGTCGGCCTGTTCCCTCCGGCAATCCGCGTGTCGGGTATTTCCTTTACCTACAACATCGCCTATGCGCTGTGGGCCAGCACCACGCCGCTGATGCTGATCGCGCTGATGCCGTGGAGCCCCTGGGTGTGCGTGGGATTCTGTCTGGTCATGGGAGCGGTGGGGTTGCTGACGGCGGTGTATTTTTCCGCGCGGGAGCCCATCGACTGTGCGGACGAAGCATCGGCCTGCTCCTTAAATGTACTGTGACAAAGGCATCCGGCGGTTCACGCCCTGATCGGGCAGACTTCCTGGGCACGGCAAGTAGATTAACCAACTTGCTAAATTAAACCTAACAGGTTAATTTGCTCATGGAGAAGAGAACGCCTCATTGCAGGCTTTCAAAGGTCAGGGCGTTGCTGGATGCAGGCAGGGTACGTGCGACAACTTCCGCATTGGCAGGTGGCGCATCGCTTGGTCTGGATTTTGATCTGATGCTCGATGTGGTTCGTGCGCTGAGCGCCGCGGACTTCTACAAGAGCATGTCTACCCAGGCAGATCACCGCATCTGGCAGGACGTATACCGTCCCAGTACCTGCGCTGGGCGGGTCTACCTGAAACTGACGGTTGTCGATGACGTGCTCATCGTGTCCTTCAAGGAGTTGTGAACATGAAGTGCCCAGCCTGTGGTGCCGCCGAGATGGTGCGGGCCACCCGTGACTTGCCCTATATCTACAAGGGGGAGTCGACGCGGGTCGCCAATGTGACGGGGGAGTGTTGCCCGGCCTGCAACGAGATGGTGCTCGACAGTCTGGAGTCGCGCCGTGTCAGTGCGGCCATGCTGGCATTCAATCGTCAGATCAATGCCGCGGCCGTGGATCCGGAGTTCATCGCCAGCGTGCGCAAGAAACTGGCCCTTGATCAGCGCGAAGCTGCAGAAATTTTCGGTGGCGGCGTGAATGCATTTTCCCGTTACGAGAACGGCAAGACCAAGCCACCGCTTGCGTTGGTAAAGTTGCTCAAGTTGCTGGATCGCCATCCCGAGTTGTTTGAAGAAGTCAGAACCGCCTGAGCGGAATAAAAAAGCCCCCTGGCCGCAACGGCGAGGGGGCTTTTTACTGGCTGCTGACTTACATGTTCGGGTAAGTCGGGCCGCCGGCGCCTTCCGGGGTGACCCAGGTGATGTTCTGCGAAGGGTCCTTGATGTCACAGGTCTTGCAGTGCACGCAGTTCTGGGCGTTGATCTGGAAGCGCTTGCTGCCGTCTTCCTGGGTGACCACCTCGTACACGCCCGCCGGGCAGTAACGCTGGGCCGGCTCGTCGTACAGCGGCAGGTTGGTGCCGATCGGGATGCCGGCATCGGCCAGCTTCAGGTGGCAAGGCTGTTCTTCTTCGTGGTTGGTGCTGGAGAGGAACACCGAACTCAGCTTGTCGAAGCTCAGTTTGCCATCCGGTTTCGGGTAGTCGATCTTTTTCGAGTCGGCCGCAAGCTTCAGGCAGGCATAGTCCGGCTTGGTGTCGTGCAGGGTGAACGGCAGCTTGCCGCCGAACCAGTTCTGGTCGATGTAGTTGAATGCAGCGCCGAGCATCGGGCCGAACTTGTGCATGGCCGGGCCGAAGTTGCGGCTGGCGAACAGTTCTTCATACAGCCAGCTGGCCTTGAACGCGTCGACATAGCTGTTGAGCTGGTCGCCGCCTTCGCTGCCGGCGAACAGGGCATCGGCCACGGCGTCGGCGGCGAGCATGCCGGACTTCATGGCGGTGTGGCTGCCCTTGATCTTGGCGAAGTTCAGGGTGCCCAGGTCGCAACCGATCAGGGCGCCGCCGTTGAAGACCATCTTCGGCAGCGAGTTCAGGCCGCCCTTGCAGATGGCACGGGCGCCGTAGCTGATGCGCTTGCCACCTTCGAGGTACTGGCTCATCACCGGGTGGTGCTTGAGGCGCTGGAATTCGTCGAACGGCGACAGGTAGGCGTTGCTGTAGGACAGGTCGACGATCAGGCCGACCACCACCTGGTTGTTTTCCAGGTGATAAAGGAAGGAGCCGCCGGTGTTCTCGGCGCTCATCACGTCCAGCGGCCAGCCGGCGGTGTGCACCACCAGGCCTTGTTCATGCTTGGCCGGATCGATTTCCCAGATTTCCTTGAGGCCGATGCCGTAGTGCTGGGCGTCGGCTTCGCTGTCGAGGTTGAAGCGCTTGATCAGTTGCTTGCCGATATGGCCACGGCAACCTTCGGCGAACAGGGTGTACTTGCCGCGCAGTTCCATGCCCGGGGTGTACAGGCCTTCTTTCGGGTTGCCTTCACGGTCGACACCCAGGTCGCCGGTGATGATCCCGCGGACCACGCCGTTCTCGTCGAACAGGGCTTCCTGGGCGGCGAAGCCCGGGTAGATTTCCACGCCCAGGTTCTCGGCCTGCTGGGCCAGCCAGCGGCACAGGTTGCCCAGGGAGATGATGTAGTTGCCTTCGTTGTGCATGGTCTTGGGCACGAACAGGTCCGGGACCTTGACCGAGCTGCCAGCATCCTTGAGCACGTAGATGTCGTCGCGTTTGACGGCGGTGTTGAGCGGGGCGCCGAGCTCTTTCCAGTCCGGGAACAGTTCGTTCAGGGCGCGTGGTTCGAACACGGCGCCGGAGAGGATGTGGGCACCGACTTCCGAGCCTTTCTCAACCACGCAGACGCTGATTTCGTTACCGGCTTCGGCGGCCTTCTGCTTCAATCGGCAGGCGGCGGACAGGCCAGCCGGGCCAGCGCCGACAATGACCACGTCGAATTCCATGTATTCGCGTTCCACAGGTTCTCTCCTACTCAAGGCTCATCGGTTTTTCATTGTTGGCGGGTGTCAGGCGGTCATTTTCAACACACTGGTGCTGTAGCCTGAGTAATGACGGACTACACCGCTTTCTCTTGGTGGCGCATTATATCTACACCACTCGCGGGGTCCAATACAAACGTTTGTTTGAATTTGCCGCAGGCCAGTAAAATCGCAGAAGCGCGGCTTGAAGCTGACCGGTTTGCCGTATTGACCGGATTGGGTGTTACGGTCAAGATACGAGCGGTTTTGCGCTTGCCGTAGGCTAACCGCCGGATGCAGGTGCACCCCTAAAGACCAGGCGAAAAGCAGGGCAGATAGGCCACGACCCGCTTTGTAGTGGAGTTTACACACCACAACAGAAAATGGACCACGGGTTTTGCTTCTGCAAGGTCAAAATGAGACTGCTGGGTCAGGGTTAAATTGGACCGGCTGCAATCGTTTTTAGAGGTGCCCTTGTACCCACGCGCAATCGCCGGGTTTGCCCCAGGCGACATTCTTTTCACCGGAGAGTAACGAGGAATCCATGAAGGTTCTTGTAGCTGTCAAACGAGTGGTCGACTATAACGTCAAGGTTCGCGTCAAGGCGGACAACTCCGGCGTCGACCTTGCTAACGTCAAGATGTCCATGAACCCCTTCTGCGAAATCGCCGTAGAAGAAGCCGTACGCCTGAAAGAAAAGGGTGTTGCGAGCGAGATCGTCGTCGTTACCGTAGGCCCCGCCACTGCCCAGGAGCAACTGCGTACTGCCCTGGCCCTGGGTGCCGACCGTGCGGTGCTGGTCGAGTCGGCCGACGAGCTGAACTCCCTGGCCGTGGCCAAGCTGCTCAAGGCCGTGGTCGACAAGGAACAGCCTCAGCTGGTGATCCTTGGCAAGCAAGCCATCGACAGCGACAACAACCAGACCGGCCAGATGCTGGCGGCACTGACCGGTTTCGGCCAGGGCACCTTCGCCTCCAAGGTCGAAATCGCTGGCGACAAGGTCAACGTCACCCGTGAAATCGACGGCGGCCTGCAGACCGTTGCGCTGAACCTGCCAGCCATCGTCACCACCGACCTGCGCCTGAACGAGCCACGCTACGCGTCGCTGCCGAACATCATGAAGGCCAAGAAGAAGCC
This sequence comes from Pseudomonas sp. BJa5, assembly GCF_030272875.2. NCBI lineage: Bacteria > Pseudomonadati > Pseudomonadota > Gammaproteobacteria > Pseudomonadales > Pseudomonadaceae > Pseudomonas > Pseudomonas sp. BJa5. The sequence goes on along the minus strand of NZ_JALRNG020000010.1, from coordinate 48,754 downwards.
GCTGGAAACCGTTACTCCAGACGCGCTGGGCGTTTCCACCGCCTCCACCAACAAGACCCTGAAAGTCGAAGCGCCGGCCGCCCGCAGCGCCGGTATCAAGGTCAAGTCGGTTGCTGAACTGGTCGAGAAACTGAAGAACGAGGCGAAGGTAATCTAAATGACTATCCTGGTTATCGCTGAACACGAAAACGGTGCCGTTGCCCCGGCTACCCTGAACACCGTTGCTGCTGCCGCCAAGATCGGTGGCGACATCCACGTCCTGGTTGCCGGCGCAAACGTCGGTGGCGTAGCTGAAGCTGCTGCCAAGATCGCAGGCGTGGCCAAGGTCCTGGTCGCCGACAACGCTGCCTACGCGCACTTCCTGCCAGAGAACGTCGCACCACTGGTTGCCGAACTGGGCAAGGGTTACAGCCACGTGCTGGCACCTGCCACTTCCAACGGCAAGAACGTGCTGCCACGCGTTGCCGCGCTGCTGGACGTCGACCAGATCTCCGAGATCATATCGGTTGAATCGGCTGACACCTTCAAGCGTCCGATCTACGCCGGTAACGCCATTGCCACCGTGCAATCGAGCGCTGCCATCAAGGTCATCACCGTGCGCGCCACCGGCTTCGACGCCGTTGCCGCCGAAGGTGGTTCGGCTGCCGTTGAAGCCGTTGCCGCTGCCCACGACGCCGGCAAGTCGGCATTCGTTGGCGAAGAGCTGGCCAAGTCCGATCGTCCTGAGCTGACCGCTGCCAAGATCGTCGTCTCCGGCGGTCGTGGCATGCAGAACGGTGACAACTTCAAGCACCTGTACGCCCTGGCCGACAAGCTCGGCGCTGCCGTTGGCGCTTCCCGCGCTGCGGTCGACGCAGGTTTCGTACCGAACGACATGCAGGTCGGCCAGACCGGCAAGATCGTTGCGCCACAGCTGTACATCGCCGTCGGTATCTCCGGCGCGATCCAGCACCTGGCCGGCATGAAGGACTCCAAAGTGATCGTTGCGATCAACAAGGACGAAGAAGCGCCGATCTTCCAGGTGGCCGACTACGGCCTGGTCGCTGACCTGTTCGAAGCCGTACCTGAGCTGGAGAAGCTGGTTTAATCCGGCTGCTTCACTTATAAAGGGCCCGATCCGGGCGGGTTGTGCAAGCCAATCTTGCTCAGCCTGTGGATCGGGCTTTTTTATTGCGAAAAAAGGAGTCGTTTGCATGGGATGGCTTGGCCGGGTGAATTCGGCGCTGTTGTTCGCTGCAGTACTGCTGCCGTCGCAGGTGATGGCGGTGGGCAAGTGCGAGCGCCTGGTGGCCACCGGCAGCCCCGATGCGCCGCCGTATCTGTGGCGCGATCCAAAAGACCCCAGGCACCTGATCGGCGCCAATGCCGACCTGCTCAATCAGGTCGCCGCCGAGCTCGGGGTGAAGGTCGAGATCCTGTACAGCGGCAAGCGCAGCGATGCCCTTGAAGAAGTGCGCAGCGGACGTGTCGACATGCTGATCGATGCGCCACTGACCACCGCTGACCTGACGGCCATGGACTATGTCCATCCGCCGTTGATGCTCAATGAATACCTGGTCTGGACCCGTCACGACTCGTCCCTGGTCTATGAAGGGCTGGCTGACCTGCACCAGCGCCAGGGCAGCCTGTCGGAAAAGGCCCGGTTGACCCCCGACTTCGAAGCCTTCGCCAAGACCCAGCTCAAGCTCGCGCCGGCCCAGAACCTGACCCAGGCGTTCCAGAAACTATTGCTGGGCCAGGTGGACTATGTACTGGCCGGGCGTTACGCCGGCATGGCCATGGCCCAGAGCCTGGGCATGAGCAATGAGCTGGTCGCCCGCGGCCTGCCGCTGGATCGCCCGGGCCTGTACCTGGCGCTGTCGCATAATTCCGCCTGCAATGACGCGTGGATACGCGGACAATTGGCGAAAAAGCTGACAGAATTGCCGGCCTCCGGCGTGTCCCAGGCGGTGCTGCAACGTAATGTCGAGCGCTGGAAGGCGCAAATGCAGGCACCGCTGGATGCCCCTAAACAGTAGGAAGATGGCGTGAGAATCCAACCACTATTCGCAGCCTTGGCGCTGCTGGCGCTGGCCGGATGTGCCAATGACCCGGCACCCAATGAACAACTGCGCCTGTCCGAACAGGCGCTGGAGCAGGCCAAGGCCGTCGGTGCGACCGACGAGGTGGCTGAGTTGAAGATGGCCGAGGGCAAGCTGGCCCGGGCCCGGGTCAACATGTCCACCGAAGACTACCGCGATGCCCGCATGCGCGCCGAACAGGCCGAACTCGATGCGCGCCTGGCCGAAGCGCGGGTGCTCACCAGCAAGAGCAAGGAGCAGCTTGAGCTGCTGCAATCGCGGGTCACTCGCCTGCGCAAACAGTTGGGAGAGCAGCCGTGAGTTCGATCAAACCTATGGCGGCCCTGCTGCTGGTTGGCCTGGTCGGCCTGCAGGGCTGTGCCAGCCAGCGCAGCGAATCGGCACTGGATGAAGCCGCGGCCAAGTTCCAGGCGGTCAAGGACGATTCCGACGTGCTGCGCAGTGCGCCGCGTGACGTCATCCGCGCCGGTGAATCCCTGGCCCGCGCCGAGCGCCTGTCCAGCTACCTGGGCACGGGTGCCGATGTGCGCCATTACGCCTACCTGAGCCAGCGCTACAGCGACATCGCCCGCGAGCACACCAACCTGGTGCTCAGCCAGGAGCGCCTGGCCAAGCTCGAGCTCGAGCGCCAGCGCCTGCAACTGGCGCTGCGTGAAGCCAAGCTTGCCAGTGTGCAGCAGCAGGGCAAGTGGCTGGAGGCGCAGATCGTCAGCCTGGCGACCACCCAGGGCGATCGCGGCCTGGTGATGACCTTGGGCGATGTACTGTTCGATACCGGTCAGGCGGAGTTGAAGAGTTCGGCCAGCCGTACCGTGCTCAAACTGGTGCAGTTCCTGCAGCTCAACCCGCGCCGTGTCGTGCGCATCGAAGGCTACACCGACAGCACCGGTGCGCCGGAAGACAATCTCAAGCTGTCCCGCGATCGGGCCCAGGCCGTGGCCGACATGCTGGTCGACCTCGGTGTCGACGAAAAGCGCATCCAGGTCGAAGGCTATGGCGACCAGTACCCGGTCGAGGCCAATGCCTCGGAGCGGGGCAGGGCGCAGAACCGTCGGGTGGAAATCGTCTTCTCCGACGAAAAGGGCAAGCTCGGCGCAGCACGCTGAGGCGCTCCTGAACAAACCCGGCAAGCATGGCTTGCCGGGTTTTTTTATGGGTGCGTCACAGCCGTGGCAACAGGGGCTGTCACGCAACTGTATTGTCGACTATTCTGCAATCTGTCCCAGTACACTTCGCAACTGTTCCGGTATTCTGGGTCCATTATCGAGTCGTACAACAACAATTAGATTGCCTGCGTGTCGAGAACCGATCATGACCAACCTGTTGCTCTACCAGCGCATTGCCCAGCAACTGGCCGAGGACATCCGTCGGGGTGTCTACCAGCCGGGTGAGCGAGTGCCGTCGGTGCGCAAGATGAGCTCGCAGCTCAATGTCAGCCACGCCACGGTATTGCAGGCCTATGCCAACCTGGAAGACCAGGGGCTGATTCGCGCCCGGCCCCAGTCTGGCTACTACGTGCACCAGACGCCGGCCTTGACCGCGCAGACCCCGGACATCGCCCGGGTCGAACGCCCGGGGCTGGTTACCCGCAGCAGTATCATCCAGCAAGTGCTGACCGAGGCGCGGCGCGATGGCGTGTTTCCGTTCGGCGCGGCGGTGCCGCATGTCGACTACCTGCCGGTACGTGCCCTGCACCAGCAGTTGGCCAAGGTCACCCGGTTTCAAAGCCCGCGGGCCTTCAGTTACATGTTCAGCCCGGGCTTCGAGCCCTTGCGCCGGCAGATCGCCATCCGCATGCGCGATGCCGGAGTGGTGGTGGACCCTAGCGAGCTGGTGGTCACCCATGGCTGTGTCGATGCGCTGCAGATGTCGCTGCGGGTACTGACCAAGCCTGGCGACCTGATCGCGGCCGAATCGCCGACCTATTACGGCCTGCTGCAACTGGCCGACCTGCTGGGGCTTAAGGTCATCGAGATTCCCAGCGATCCCTCCACGGGCATCAGCCTGGAGGCATTGCAACTGGCAGCCAACCAGTGGCCGATCAAGGCGCTGGTGTTGACCGCGCGCTTGAGCAACCCGCTGGGCGGCACCATCCCCGAGGATCGGCAGAAGCAATTGCTGCGCCTGGCGAACGACTTCGACATCCAGATCGTCGAAGACGATATCTATGGCGAGCTGATGTTCGAGCAGGGCAAGACCAAGGCGCTAAAGGCCTTCGACCGGCTGGGGCGGGTCATCTACTGCTCGAGCTTTTCCAAGACCTTGTCGCCGGGTGTGCGCATTGGCTGGATGATCGCTGGCAAGTACCAGGCAGAAATCCAGCGCTTGCAGACCTTTACCACCCATTCGGCTTGCAGCGTGACCCAGATGGGCGTCGCCTCCTACCTGGAGAATGGCGGTTATGACCGCCATCTTCGCTACATCCGGCAGGAATACCGGAAGAATCTCAGTGCCTACCAGCTGGCGGTGCAGCAGCACTTTCCGGAGGGAACGCAGATGACTCGGCCGACCGGTGGCTTCATCCTGTGGGTGAGCCTGCCTGGGCGGGTCAACACCCAGGAGCTGCATGTGCGGGCGCTGCAGCAAGGCATCAGCATTGCGCCGGGGCTGATCTTCAGTAACACCGAGCAGTTCAACCACTGTATCCGCCTGAACTGCGGCATTCCCTGGAACCGTGAAGCGGAGCGTGCCTTGATGACCCTGGGGATGTTGGCCAGTCAGTTGTGCCAGGAATCGGGTTCGGCGAGCTTTTTCTAGACTTGCCAGCCCTCGCGGGAACGGGGAGCATAGACATATTTACGGATGTTTTTCGGTGTCTATGAAAGCCTTGCGTCGGGTTGGCCTGTTCTTGTGTCTGCTGGGGCTTGCGGCGGGTGCGGGCAATGTCATGGCGCAAACGGCGCCGGCGACGAATCCGCCGGCAGCGAAGCAGTCCCAGCCTGCGGCCAACGCCAAGCCGGTTGTCAGGCAAAAGCAGGACAAGGCTGCCGCCGAAAAGAAAAAGCCAGCCGCCAAAGGGGTCCGCAACAAGGCGCGCAAGTCGGCAAAGGCTGCGCCTGAGCCCTTGCCCAAGGCGAAACTGGACCTGAGCCTGCCAACCGAGATGGTCAAGGACCTCAAGCCGGCCACCCAGGATCCAGTGCCCACCCCCAAACCCCTGTTGCCTTACCTGTTCGGCGAGAAACCTCCGGCCGACAGCCCGTTCCAGCTCAATGGTCGCTTGCTGAGTAACGAAATGCAGCTGCAACTGCGTAATGATGAGCGTCGGGAAGTGGAGGGCGCCGCCATCGATTTCGAGTTCAAGCAGTAGTCGGGACTGACTTGTCGGTCATTGCGAGGCGTATGAGTTTTCATTCTGCCGGCAATTTCAAACGACTGTTTAACCGGTTACTATCCGGGTTCATTCATCATTTGCTGTACCGAGGATCCTGTTGTCATGAATTGCCGTGAAGGTTGTGGCGCCTGCTGCATAGCGCCCTCCATCAGCTCTCCCATGCCGCGCATGCCCAAGGGCAAGCCGGCGGGGGAGCGCTGCCTGCATTTGTCGCCTGCCAATCTCTGTGAGCTGTTCGGCCAGCCCGAGCGCCCGGCAGTGTGTGGCGGTTTCAAGGCGGATGTGGAAGTGTGCGGCAGCGACCGCGACGAGGCGATCAGGATCCTGGGGTGGCTGGAGCAAGTGACGGCAGCTTGAAACGTGGTCTTCGATAATAAGGAACAAGAGAATGGGATCGGTTAAGCAGGTGGCAATGGTGGTCGGCCTGAGTGCCGTGCTGGTGCAGATGGCGCATGCCGAGGACTGGAAGGTGGCCAAGGACGAGGAGGGGATCAAGATTTCCCTCGCTGACGTCAAGGGCTCGGATTACAAGGCCTACCGCGGCGTGACGGAAATCAATGCGCCACTGGCCAAGGTCAAGGCCTTGCAGGAAGACATCGCTGGTGCCTGCGCCTGGGTTCATGAGTGCAAGACACAGAAATTGCTCAAGCAGGAAGGCGACCAGGTCTGGACCTACACCCAGTTCAATACACCGTGGCCGGTGACGCCACGTGATTCGATCCTGCACGTGACCACTACCCAGGATGCCGACGGCAGTCTGACTCGCAAGCTTGAGGGCGTGCCCAAGTACCTGCCGGAGGAGAAGGGCTTCGTGCGGGTGGCGAAGGTAGAGGGGTTCTGGAAGCTGGTGCCCAAGGGCAACAAGACGGAAGTGACCTACCAGGTGCACACCGAACCGGGTGGTAGCGTGCCGTCGATGGTGGCCAACAAGTTCGTCGTCGATGCGCCGTTCAACACCTTGAAGGGGCTCCGGGCGAAGGCGGAGAAACCATAGGTACAGTGGTTGGCAATCTGTGTTGATCGATAACTGTTTCGCGGGGCAAGCCCGCTCCTACGGTCAGCGGGCTTGCCCCGCGATCCTCGATCAAGGACGACGCAATAAAAAAGGCTGCCCGAGGGCAGCCTTTTTGCGTTCGGCGCAATGGCTTACTTGCGGTCTTCCAGCTTGGTGATGTCGCGCGACTCGTAGCCGGTGTACAGCTGGCGAGGGCGGCCGATCTTGTACGGGCTGGAGAGCATTTCCTTCCAGTGCGAGATCCAGCCGACGGTCCGCGCCAGGGCGAAGATCACGGTGAACATGCTGGTTGGAATGCCGATCGCCTTGAGGATGATCCCTGAGTAGAAGTCGACGTTCGGATACAGCGAGCGCTCGATGAAGTACGGATCGGTCAGGGCGATCTCTTCCAGGCGCATGGCCAGTTCCAGCTGCGGGTCGTTCTTGATGCCCAGCTCGCGCAGGACTTCGTCGCAGGTCTGCTTCATCACGGTGGCGCGCGGGTCGCGGTTCTTGTAGACGCGATGACCGAAGCCCATCAGCTTGAACGGATCGTTCTTGTCCTTGGCCTTGGCGATGAACTTGTCGATGTTCGAGACATCGCCGATTTCATCGAGCATGGTCAGTACCGCTTCGTTGGCGCCGCCGTGGGCAGGGCCCCACAGTGCAGCGATACCGGCGGCGATACAGGCGAACGGGTTGGCGCCGGAGGAGCCTGCCAGACGAACGGTCGAAGTCGATGCGTTCTGCTCGTGATCGGCGTGGAGGATGAAGATCCGGTCCATTGCCTTGGCCAGCACCGGGCTGATCGGTTTGATCTCGCACGGGGTGTTGAACATCATGTGCAGGAAGTTTTCCGCGTACGACAGGTCGTTGCGCGGGTACATCATGGGTTGGCCCATGGAGTACTTGTACACCATCGCTGCCAGGGTCGGCATCTTGGCGACCAGGCGGACCGCGGAGATTTCGCGGTGCTGCGGGTTATTGATGTCCAGCGAGTCGTGGTAGAACGCCGACAGGGCGCCGACCACGCCGCACATGACGGCCATCGGGTGGGCGTCGCGGCGGAAGCCGTTGAAGAAGGACTTCAACTGCTCGTGCACCATGGTGTGGTTCTTCACGGTGCTGACGAACTGGGCCTTCTGCTCGGCGTTCGGCAATTCGCCGTTGAGCAGCAGGTAGCAGGTCTCGAGGTAGTCGGACTTCTCGGCGAGCTGCTCGATCGGGTAGCCGCGATGCAGCAGGATGCCCTTGTCGCCATCAATATAGGTGATCTTCGACTCGCAGGATGCGGTCGCCATGAAACCAGGGTCGAAAGTGAAGTGACCCGTGGCCCCCAACCCTCTAACGTCGATAACATCGGGACCAACGGTGCCGGTTAAAATGGGCAGCTCGACGGGGGCTGCGCCCTCGATGACCAACTGCGCTTTTTTGTCAGCCATGTGGCCTCCTATTAATGCTTGAAATCATCAGACAGACCCCCCACGCAGGGCCCGCACCACTATAGTGAGATAAATTCGAATGTCAATTTGCCTAAAGCACGGTTGTAATGGGCTTTGGGCGCCATTTTTCCGCGAAATTGACGGCCATTTACGCCTTTTATGCGCTAAAGGCAATGCGCTATTTGGGCTAGGGCCTTGCGTTGTCATTAGTAGCCTAACTGTCTATAATCGGCCCCCGACCGCCAGGGGCTTGCAAGCCCGTGTTGCTGGGGTCGTCACTCCCTGGGTGGTGGGTACCTGACCAGTACACTTACCAACAACTTTGCCCTGCTTGCTAGGGGCTCTTCAGTGTGAAAAAAGCCGTGAAAAGCCAACGACCTGTAAACCTAGACCTAAGGACCATCAAACTCCCCATTACCGGCGTTACGTCATTTCTTCACCGTGTTTCCGGCATCATCCTCTTCCTGGGCCTTGGCTTCATGCTTTATGCATTGGGCAAATCCCTGGGTTCGGAGGAAGGTTTCGCCGAGGTGAAGGCATGCTTGACCAGTCCGCTGGCCAAGTTCGTGGCATGGGGCCTCCTGTCCGCCTTGCTGTATCACTTGGTAGCCGGTGTGCGCCACTTGATCATGGACATGGGCATCGGTGAAACGCTGGAAGGCGGCCGACTGGGCTCGAAAATTATCATCGCCGTCTCCGTGGTGGTGATTGTGCTGGCAGGAGTTTGGATATGGTAACCAACGTCACGAACCTCTCGCGTTCGGGCCTCTATGACTGGATGGCGCAGCGCGTTTCTGCGGTCGTTCTCGCGGCTTATTTCATTTTCCTGATCGGATACCTGGTCGCGCACCCGGGCATCGAGTTTGCCCAGTGGCACGCTCTGTTCTCCAACAACGCGATGCGTATCTTCAGTCTGCTGGCCCTCGTTGCCCTGGGCGCCCACGCCTGGGTCGGCATGTGGACCATTGCCACTGACTACCTGACGCCGATGGCGCTGGGCAAGTCGGCGACTGCCGTACGTTTCCTGTTCCAGGCGGTATGTGGTGTCGCGATGTTCGCGTACTTCGTCTGGGGTGTGCAGATTCTCTGGGGTATCTGATTCATGGCTAACATTCCTACGATTACTTTCGACGCCATCATCATTGGTGGCGGCGGTGCCGGCATGCGCGCTGCGCTGCAGCTGGCCCAGGGCGGTCACAAGACTGCCGTGATCACCAAGGTCTTCCCGACCCGTTCGCACACTGTATCGGCCCAGGGTGGCATCACCTGCGCCATCGCTTCGGCCGACCCGAACGATGACTGGCGCTGGCACATGTACGATACCGTCAAGGGTTCCGACTACATCGGTGACCAGGACGCTATCGAATACATGTGTCAGGAAGGCCCGGCTGCGGTCTTCGAACTGGATCACATGGGTCTGCCGTTCTCGCGTACCGAAACCGGCCGTATCTACCAGCGTCCGTTCGGTGGTCAGTCCAAGGACTACGGTAAAGGTGGCCAGGCCGCCCGTACCTGCGCCGCTTCCGACCGTACCGGTCACGCGCTGCTGCACACCCTGTACCAGGGCAACCTGAAGGCAGGTACCACCTTCCTGAACGAGTACTACGCCGTAGACCTGGTGAAAAACCAGGAAGGCGCATTCGTCGGTGTGATCGCGATCTGCATCGAAACCGGCGAAACCCTGTACATCAAATCCAAGGCCACCGTACTGGCCACCGGTGGTGCAGGCCGTATCTACTCGTCCACCACCAACGCCCTGATCAACACTGGCGACGGTATCGGCATGGCCCTGCGTGCAGGCGTTCCGGTTCAGGACATCGAAATGTGGCAGTTCCACCCGACCGGCATCGCCGGCGCCGGTGTACTGGTTACCGAAGGCTGCCGTGGTGAGGGTGGTTACCTCATCAACAAGCACGGCGAGCGTTTCATGGAGCGCTATGCGCCTAACGCCAAGGACCTCGCTGGTCGTGACGTTGTGGCCCGTTCCATGGTCAAAGAGATCATCGCCGGCAACGGCTGTGGCCCTAACGGCGACCACGTGATGCTCAAGCTCGACCACCTGGGTGAAGAAGTACTGCACAGCCGCCTGCCAGGCATCTGTGAACTGTCCAAGACTTTCGCTCACGTCGACCCTGTCGTCGCTCCGGTTCCGGTCGTTCCAACCTGCCACTACATGATGGGCGGCGTTGCCACCAACATTCATGGCCAGGCAATGACCCAGGACGCCGATGGCGTAGACCAGGTCATCCCGGGTCTGTTCGCTGTAGGTGAAGTGGCGTGCGTATCGGTTCACGGTGCCAACCGCCTGGGCGGTAACTCGCTGCTCGACCTGGTTGTTTTCGGTCGCGCTGCCGGCCTGCACCTGGAAAAAGCGCTGTCCGACGGTATCGAATACCTCGACGCCAGCGACACCGACATCGATGTTGCCCTGAGCCGCCTGAACAAGCTCAACGAGCGCAACACCGGCGAAGACGTGGCTACCCTGCGTCGCGAGCTGCAAAGCTGCATGCAGAACTACTTCGGTGTATTCCGTACCGGCGAATACATGCAGAAGGGTATCGAGCAACTGGCTCAACTGCGCGAGCGTATCGCCAACGTCAAGATCAACGACAAGTCCCAGGCCTTCAACACCGCGCGTATCGAAGCGCTGGAGCTGCAGAACCTGCTGGAAGTCGCTGAAGCCACTGCAATCGCTGCAGAAGTTCGTAAAGAGTCCCGCGGTGCCCACGCCCGTGAAGACTACGAAGACCGTGACGACGAAAACTGGCTGTGCCACACCCTGTACTTCCCGGGCGAAAAACGCGTTGCCAAGCGCGCCGTCAACTTCGCGCCGAAAACCGTACCGGCGTTCGAGCCAAAAGTCCGGACTTACTAAGGGGTGGTCGCTATGTTGCAAGTCGAAGTCTATCGTTACAACCCCGATACCGACTCTGCGCCGAAGATGCAGACGTTCCAGGTCGATACCGGTGGCAAGGACCTGATGGTGCTGGATGTATTGGCACTGATCAAAGAACAGGATGAAGGTTTCTCGTATCGTCGTTCCTGCCGCGAGGGCGTTTGCGGCTCCGACGGCATGAACATCAACGGCAAGAACGGCCTGGCCTGCATCACGCCGCTGTCGGCAGTGGTCAAGCGCAACAAGCTGATCATCCGTCCGTTGCCTGGATTGCCGGTCATTCGTGACCTGGTCGTCGATATGAGCATCTTCTACAAGCAGTACGAGAAGGTGAAACCCTTCCTGCAGAACGACACGCCGGCTCCGGCCATCGAGCGTCTGCAGTCGCCGGAAGAACGTGACAAGCTGGACGGTCTGTACGAGTGCATCCTGTGCGCTTGCTGCTCGACTTCCTGCCCGTCGTTCTGGTGGAACCCTGACAAGTTCCTCGGTCCAGCTGCACTGCTGCAGGCCTATCGCTTCCTGGCCGACAGCCGTGACACCAAGACCCAGGAGCGTCTGGCTTCGCTGGATGACCCGTTCAGCGTATTCCGTTGCCGCGGAATCATGAACTGCGTGAACGTTTGCCCGAAAGGTCTGAACCCGACCAAGGCAATCGGTCACGTACGTAACATGCTGCTGCAAAGCGGTACCTGATTTTAAAAGTGTTGTACCCGTAGTACGCCGAGGTGCGGGCCCTTGCCCGCACCAAGGTGCAACCCGAGCGAAGGCGCACAATGCCTGAGCTTTTACCTATGAAGATATGAGACCAGCAGGGGCTTCCGGGCTGGTACCCGGAAAATCTGTGGGATCCTTGGTGGCTTGGTTCGGTCGCTGCATCAGGACTTTTCCAGGCTTGCTTTGGCTCTCGCCGATCCGTCCCCTAACCGAGGGTGACCAAGCATGCAAGAAAGCGTGATGCAGCGCATGTGGGAAAGCGCCCACCTTTCAGGTGGTAACGCTGCATATGTGGAAGAGCTTTATGAGCTCTACCTGCACGACCCTAACGCTGTGCCAGAAGAGTGGCGCACTTACTTCCAGAAGTTGCCCGCCGAAGGCAGCACCGCTACCGATGTATCGCACTCGACGATCCGCGACCATTTCGTACTGCTGGCAAAGAACCAGCGCCGCGCCCAACCGGTTTCCGCCGGCAGCGTGAGCAGTGAACACGAGAAGAAGCAGGTTGAAGTACTGCGACTGATCCAGGCCTACCGTATGCGCGGCCACCAAGCCGCCAAGCTCGACCCCCTGGGGTTGTGGCAGCGCCCTGCGCCTGTAGACCTGTCGATCAATCACTACGGCTTGACCAATGCCGATCTTGATACGACCTTCCGTGCCGGCGACCTGTTCATCGGCAAAGAGGAAGCGAGCCTACGCGAAATTTTCGACGCTTTGCAGCAGACATATTGCCGCACCATTGGCGCCGAGTTCACCCACATCGTCGACTCCGAGCAGCGCAGCTGGTTCCAGCAGCGTCTGGAGAGCGTTCGTGGGCGTCCGACCGTATCGGCCGACGTGCAGAGCCACCTGCTCGAGCGCGTGACCGCTGCTGAAGGTCTGGAAAAATACCTGGGTACCAAATACCCGGGCACCAAGCGTTTCGGCCTGGAAGGCGGCGAGAGCCTGATTCCAATGCTGGACGAGCTGATTCAACGTTCCGGTTCCTACGGCACCAAGGAAGTTGTCATCGGCATGGCCCACCGTGGCCGTCTCAACGTGCTGGTCAACACCTTCGGCAAGAACCCGCGCGACCTGTTCGACGAGTTCGAAGGCAAGAAGAAGGTCGAGCTGGGCTCCGGTGACGTTAAATACCACCAGGGCTTCTCGTCCAACGTGATGACCAGTGGCGGTGAAGTTCACCTGGCCATGGCGTTCAACCCCTCCCACCTGGAAATCGTCTCGCCAGTGGTGGAAGGTTCGGTTCGCGCCCGTCAGGATCGCCGCAACGACACCATCGGTGACAAGGTCCTGCCGATTTCCATCCACGGTGACGCGGCATTCGCCGGTCAGGGCGTGGTCATGGAAACCTTCCAGATGTCGCAGACCCGCGGTTTCAAGACCGGCGGTACCGTGCACATCGTGATCAACAACCAGGTTGGTTTCACCATCAGCAACCCGCTGGACTCGCGTTCCACCGAGTACTGCACTGACGTCGCCAAGATGATTCAGGCGCCGATCCTGCACGTCAACGGTGATGATCCGGAAGCGGTGCTGTTCGTGACCCAGCTGGCGGTCGACTACCGCATGCAGTTCAAGCGTGACGTGGTCATCGACCTGGTCTGCTACCGTCGTCGCGGCCACAACGAGGCCGACGAGCCGAACGGCACCCAGCCGCTGATGTACCAGCAGATCACCAAGCAGCGCACCACTCGCGAGCTGTACGCCGAGAGCCTGATCAAGGCCGGCCGTCTGGATGCCGAACGCGTCCAGGCCAAGATCGACGAGTACCGCAACGCCCTGGACAACGGCCTGCACGTGGTCAAGAGCCTGGTCAAGGAGCCGAACAAAGAGCTGTTCGTCGACTGGCGTCCCTACCTGGGCCACGCCTGGACCGCGCGTCACGACACCCGCTTCGATCTGAAGACCCTGCAGGAACTGTCGGCCAAACTGCTGGAACTGCCGGAAGGTTTCGTGGTTCAGCGTCAGGTTTCGAAGATCTACGAAGACCGCCAGAAGATGCAGGCCGGTGGCTTGCCGATCAACTGGGGCTACGCCGAAACCATGGCCTACGCGACCTTGCTGTTCGAAGGTCACCCGATCCGCATGACCGGCCAGGATATCGGTCGCGGCACCTTCTCTCACCGCCATGCGGTGTTGCACAACCAGAAGGACGCCAGCACCTACCTGCCACTGAAGAACCTGTTCGACGGTCAGCCGAAGTTCGACCTGTACGACTCCTTCCTCTCGGAAGAAGCGGTACTGGCCTTCGAATACGGCTACTCCACCACCACGCCGAACGCGCTGGTGATCTGGGAAGCCCAGTTCGGCGACTTCGCCAACGGCGCCCAGGTGGTTGTCGACCAGTTCATCACCAGCGGCGAGCACAAGTGGGGCCGCCTGTGCGGTCTGACCATGCTGCTGCCACACGGTTATGAAGGGCAGGGGCCTGAGCACTCCTCGGCACGTCTGGAGCGTTACCTGCAGCTGTGCGCCGAGCACAACGTCCAGGTCTGCGTACCGACCACGCCGGCTCAGATCTACCACCTGCTGCGTCGCCAGGTCATCCGTCCGCTGCGCAAGCCGCTGATCGTACTGACGCCGAAGTCGCTGCTGCGCCACAAGCTGGCCATCTCGACCCTGGAAGAACTGGCCGAAGGCTCGTTCCAGACCGTGATCCCGGAAATCGATACCCTCGATCCGAAAAAGGTCACTCGCCTGGTCCTGTGCTCGGGCAAGGTCTACTACGATCTGCTGGAAAAACGCCGTGCCGAAGGCCGCGAAGACATCGCCATCGTGCGTATCGAGCAACTGTATCCATTCCCTGAGGACGATCTGGTCGAGATCCTCGCGCCGTACACCAATCTCAAGGATGCGGTGTGGTGCCAGGAAGAGCCGATGAACCAGGGCGCCTGGTACAGCAGCCAGCACCACATGCGTCGTATCCTGACCCGCCACAATAAAGAGCTGGTCCTGGAATACGCCGGTCGTGATGCGTCTGCAGCGCCAGCCTGTGGCTACGCTTCGATGCACGCCGAGCAGCAGGAAAAACTGCTGCAAGATGCCTTCACCGTTTAATGCCATCGCGCACTAGAAACCGAATTTAAGGAACCACTGATAATGGCTATCGAGATCAAAGCCCCTACTTTCCCGGAATCGGTTGCCGATGGCACCGTTGCCACCTGGCACAAGCAGCCGGGCGAAGCCGTCAAGCGTGACGAGCTGATCGTCGACATCGAGACCGACAAGGTCGTCCTGGAAGTACTGGCTACCGCCGACGGCGTACTGGGCGCTATCGTCAAGGGCGAGGGCGACACCGTCCTGTCCGACGAAGTCCTGGGCTCGATCGTAGAGGGTGGCGCTGCTGCCGCTGCGCCTGCCGCTGCCGCTGCGCCTGCCGCTGCCGCCGCTCCAGCTGCCGCTGCTGCACCGGCTGCCGCCGCTGCTACCGACGAAGACGCCATCGGCGCGCCAGCTGCCCGCAAGCTGGCCGAAGAAAACGGCATCGCCCTGAACAGCATCAAGGGCACCGGTAAAGACGGTCGCATCACCAAGGAAGACGTGGTCGCTGCCATCGAAGCGAAGAAAGCCGCTCCAGCTGCCAAGCCAGCCGCTGCTGCTGCCGCAGCGCCTGTGGTTGTCGCTGCTGGCGATCGCACCGAGAAGCGCGTACCGATGACCCGCCTGCGTGCCAAGGTTGCCGAGCGTCTGGTCGAAGCCCAGTCGAACATGGCCATGCTGACCACCTTCAACGAAGTGGACATGACCGAAGTCATGGCCCTGCGTTCGAAGTACAAGGACCTGTTCGAGAAGACCCACAACGGCGTGCGCCTGGGCTTCATGTCGTTCTTCGTCAAGGCTGCCACCGAGGCGCTGAAGCGCTTCCCGGCTGTCAACGCTTCGATCGACGGTTCCGACATCGTCTACCACGGCTACTCGGACATCGGCGTTGCCGTTTCCAGCGACCGTGGCCTGGTTGTGCCTGTTCTGCGTAATGCCGAGCTGATGAGCCTGGCTGAAATCGAGAACGGCATCGCCACCTTCGGCAAGAAGGCCCGTGACGGCAAGCTGTCGATCGAAGAAATGACCGGCGGTACCTTCACCATCACCAACGGCGGTACTTTCGGTTCGATGATGTCGACCCCGATCGTCAACCCGCCTCAGGCCGCTATCCTGGGCATGCACAACATCATCCAGCGTCCTATGGCCGTCAACGGCCAGGTCGTAATCCGTCCGATGATGTACCTGGCACTGTCCTACGATCACCGCCTGATCGACGGTAAAGAAGCCGTGACCTTCCTGGTGACCATCAAGAACCTGCTGGAAGACCCGGCTCGTCTGCTGCTGGACATCTAAAAAACAGCTGCAAGTTGCAAGCGGCAAGCTTCAGGTAGAAGCCGGTCGTCTTGCAGCTTGCGGCTTGTGGCTTGAAGCTAAAAGGAATCTTTTATGACCCAGAAATTCGACGTGGTAGTGATTGGCGCAGGCCCTGGCGGCTACGTAGCTGCAATCAAGGCCGCCCAGCTCGGTCTGAGCACTGCCTGTATCGAGAAGTACACTGACGGCGAAGGCAAACTGGCCCTCGGCGGTACCTGCCTGAACGTGGGTTGCATTCCGTCCAAGGCGCTGCTGGACAGCTCCTGGAAGTACAAGGAAGCCAAAGAGAGCTTCAACGTTCACGGTATCTCCACCGGCGAAGTCAAGATGGACGTCGCTGCGATGGTTGGCCGCAAGGCTGGCATCGTCAAGAACCTGACCGGCGGTGTTGCCACCCTGTTCAAGGCCAACGGCGTTACTTCGATCCAGGGCCACGGCAAGCTGCTGGCCGGCAAGAAAGTCGAAGTCACCAAGGCTGACGGCACTACCGAAATCATCGAAGCCGAGAACGTGATCCTGGCCTCCGGCTCGCGTCCGATCGACATTCCACCGGCTCCGGTCGACCAGAACGTCATCGTCGACTCCACCGGCGCCCTGGAATTCCAGGCCGTGCCGAAGCGCCTGGGCGTCATCGGTGCTGGCGTCATCGGTCTGGAACTGGGTTCGGTCTGGGCTCGCCTGGGTGCCGAAGTCACCGTCCTGGAAGCCCTGGACACCTTCCTGATGGCTGCCGATACCGCAGTCTCCAAGGAAGCCCTGAAGACCCTGACCAAGCAAGGTCTGGACATCAAGCTGGGCGCTCGCGTGACCGGCTCCAAGGTCAACGGCGCTGAAGTCGAAGTGACCTACACCGACGCCAACGGCGAGCAGAAGATCACCTTCGACAAGCTGATCGTTGCGGTCGGCCGTCGTCCGGTGACCACCGATCTGCTGGCTGCCGACAGCGGCGTGACCATCGACGAGCGTGGTTTCATCTTCGTCGACGATCACTGCGCTACCAGCGTACCGGGCGTCTACGCCATCGGTGACGTGGTTCGCGGCATGATGCTGGCACACAAGGCCTCGGAAGAGGGCATCATGGTCGTCGAGCGCATCAAGGGCCACAAAGCCCAGATGAACTACGACCTGATCCCGTCGGTTATCTACACCCACCCGGAAATCGCGTGGGTCGGTAAAACCGAACAAACCTTGAAGGCTGAAGGCGTTGAGGTTAACGTGGGCACCTTCCCGTTCGCGGCCAGCGGCCGTGCGATGGCGGCCAACGACACCGGTGGTTTCGTCAAGGTCATCGCCGATGCCAAGACCGACCGCGTTCTGGGTGTGCACGTGATTGGCCCATCGGCTGCCGAACTGGTGCAGCAGGGTGCAATCGCAATGGAATTCGGCACCAGCGCCGAAGACCTGGGCATGATGGTTTTCTCCCATCCGACCCTGTCCGAAGCGCTGCATGAAGCCGCTCTGGCCGTGAATGGCGGTGCCATCCACGTTGCCAACCGTAAGAAGCGTTAAACAATAAGAAACCACGGCGGACAGCCCGTCGTGAGTCTTGCGTGCATGGCTCACCGCGGAACGTCCGCCGGACTCGAACTCCCGGAGCATACCGGGGGCAAGTGGTCACAGGTGGCGCGGCACCCCTCAGGGGCGCAGCGCCGAAGCGCAGTACCTAACGAAGACGGTAAAAAGCATGAATCTTCACGAGTATCAGGGTAAGCAGCTGTTCGCTGAATACGGCCTGCCAGTTTCCAAGGGTTTCGCAGTCGACACCCCTGAAGCTGCAGCAGAAGCCTGCGAAAAAATCGGCGGTACCGAGTGGGTTGTCAAAGCCCAGGTCCACGCCGGTGGTCGCGGTAAAGCGGGCGGCGTCAAGCTGGTTCGCAGCAAGGAAGACGCCAAGGCGTTCGCTGCGCAATGGTTGGGCAAGCGTCTGGTCA
This sequence comes from Pseudomonas sp. BJa5, assembly GCF_030272875.2. Classification (NCBI taxonomy): domain Bacteria; kingdom Pseudomonadati; phylum Pseudomonadota; class Gammaproteobacteria; order Pseudomonadales; family Pseudomonadaceae; genus Pseudomonas; species Pseudomonas sp. BJa5. Next base: position 31,003 of record NZ_JALRNG020000010.1, on the reverse strand, counting down.
CCTACCAGACTGACGCCAACGGTCAGCCGGTTTCCAAGATCCTGGTCGAATCCTGCACTGACATCGCCAAAGAGCTGTACCTGGGCGCTGTAGTCGACCGTTCGAGCCGTCGCATCGTGTTCATGGCCTCCACCGAAGGTGGCGTGGACATCGAGAAAGTCGCTCACGACACTCCTGAGAAGATCATCAAGGCTACTATCGATCCACTGGTCGGCGCTCAGCCGTTCCAGGGTCGTGAACTGGCTTTCCAGCTGGGTCTGGAAGGCAAGCAAGTTGCTCAGTTCGCCAAGATTTTCGTCGGCCTGGCCAAGCTGTTCCAGGACCACGACCTGGCCCTGCTGGAAGTCAACCCGCTGGTGATCAAGGCTGACGGCGATCTGCATTGCCTGGATGCCAAGATCAACATCGACGCCAACGCCATGTACCGTCAGCCTAAGCTGAAAACCTTCCACGACCCGTCCCAGGACGATCCTCGTGAAGCCCACGCTGCCAGCTTCGAGCTGAACTACGTGGCCCTGGAAGGCAACATCGGCTGCATGGTCAACGGTGCCGGCCTGGCCATGGGTACCATGGACATCGTCAACCTGCACGGCGGCAAGCCAGCCAACTTCCTCGACGTAGGTGGTGGTGCTACCAAAGAGCGCGTTACCGAAGCCTTCAAGATCATTCTGTCCGACAGCAATGTCGCGGCCGTTCTGGTCAACATCTTCGGCGGCATCGTTCGCTGCGACATGATTGCCGAAGGCATCATCGGCGCGGTGAAAGAAGTCGGCGTTAAAGTGCCGGTTGTTGTTCGCCTGGAAGGTAACAACGCTGAACTGGGTGCTAAAGTACTGGCAGAAAGCGGTTTGAACATCATTGCGGCAACCAGCCTGACCGACGCTGCTCAACAAGTTGTCAAAGCTGCGGAGGGCAAGTAATGAGCGTCCTGATCAATAAAGACACCAAAGTCATCTGCCAGGGCTTCACCGGCTCGCAGGGTACTTTCCACTCCGAACAAGCCATCGCCTACGGCACCAAGATGGTTGGCGGCGTGACTCCGGGCAAGGGCGGCACCACTCACCTGGGCCTGCCAGTGTTCAACACCGTTAAAGAAGCCGTTGCGGCGACCGGTGCTGACGCTTCGGTGATCTACGTTCCGGCTCCTTTCTGCAAGGACTCGATCCTGGAAGCGGCATTCGGCGGCATCAAGCTGATCGTCTGCATCACCGAAGGCATTCCTACCCTGGACATGCTGGATGCCAAGGTCAAGTGCGACGAGCTGGGTGTTACCCTGATCGGCCCTAACTGCCCAGGCGTCATCACTCCGGGCGAGTGCAAGATCGGCATCATGCCAGGCCACATCCACCTGCCAGGCAAGGTCGGTATCGTTTCCCGTTCCGGCACCCTGACCTACGAAGCGGTCAAGCAGACCACTGACGCCGGTTTCGGTCAGTCCACCTGCGTCGGTATCGGTGGCGACCCGATCCCGGGCTCCAACTTCATCGACATCCTGAAGCTGTTCCAGGAAGACCCGAAGACCGAAGCGATCGTCATGATCGGTGAGATCGGCGGTTCGGCTGAAGAAGAAGCGGCTGCCTACATCAAGGCCAACGTCACCAAGCCTGTGGTTTCCTACATCGCTGGTGTTACCGCTCCTGCGGGCAAGCGTATGGGTCACGCTGGCGCCATCATCTCCGGCGGCAAAGGCACTGCAGACGAGAAATTCGCTGCACTGCAAGACGCTGGTGTGAAAACCGTGCGTTCGCTGGCAGACATCGGCAAGGCCCTGGCCGAGCTGACTGGCTGGGAAGTGAAGAAGTAAGCTTCGGCTGACCTTCGCTTTTTAGCCACAAAGGCCACCTTCGGGTGGCCTTTGTGCTTTCTGCCTCCTGCAGGTTTGATCGGTCCCGGTGGGAGCGGGCTTGCCCCGCGATGCGTTCACCCAGGCGACACAGATATTCGCTCATCGGACAAGCACCGCTCTAACATCGCGTTTCCCCGCCAATTTCGTTACCCTATGCGTTCATCTTGTGCCCGGACCCCAAAAGGGAACGACACGCTAAACGGGCTTGGCTCATCCAGCCAGGCAGCATTTCCCTCACCCAAGGGGAAGTCCCTCTCTAAATCCCGATTTCAGAAGTGTGGTATTTCCTTAATGAAAGTGTTGAAAGGCCAGGACATCCTGGCACTTGGTTTTATGACGTTCGCGTTGTTCGTCGGAGCGGGCAATATCATCTTCCCACCTATCGTCGGCCTGCAGTCCGGTCCTCATGTCTGGATGGCGGCGCTGGGCTTTTTGATCACCGCAGTCGGCCTGCCGGTCATCACCGTGGTCGCCCTGGCCAAGGTCGGTGGTGGCATGGATGCGCTGAGCAGCCCGATCGGCAAGGTCGCCGGTGGCCTGCTGGCCGCCGTGTGCTACCTGTCGGTCGGCCCGCTGTTCGCCACCCCGCGTACGGCAACCGTGTCCTTTGAAGTGGGTGTGGCACCGCTGACCGGCGAAAGCCCGATCGCGCTGTTCATCTACAGCCTGGTGTACTTCCTGGTGGTGCTGGCCGTGTCCATGTACCCCGGCAAGCTGCTCGATACCGTTGGCCGCTTCCTGGCGCCGCTGAAGATCATTGCCCTGGCCGCCCTGGGCATCGCCGCCTTCATGCTGCCAGCCGGCACCATGGGTGACGCGCAGCCGGCCTATGAGGCCTCGGCGTTCTCCCAGGGCTTCATCAATGGCTACCTGACCATGGACACCCTGGGTGCCCTGGTGTTCGGTATCGTCATCGTCAACGCCATCCGCTCGCGTGGTGTCGAGTCGCCGCAGCTGATCACCCGCTATGCCATCATCGCCGGGCTGATCGCCGGTGTCGGCCTGGCGCTGGTGTACATCAGCCTGTTCCGCCTGGGCGCGGGCAGCCATGAGATCGCTGCCGGTGCCAGCAACGGTGCTGCGGTCCTGCACGCCTATGTGCAGCACACCTTCGGCTCCCTGGGCAGCGGCTTCCTCGCTGTCCTGATCGCCCTGGCCTGCCTGGTCACTGCCGTGGGCCTGACCTGTGCCTGCGCCGAGTACTTCAGCCAGGTGCTGCCGTTGTCCTACCGCGCCCTGGTGGTGATCCTGTGCGGTTTCTCGCTGCTGATCTCCAACCTGGGCCTGACCAAGCTGATCATGTTCTCGATTCCGGTCCTGACCGCGATCTACCCACCCTGCATCGTGGTGGTGGGCCTGAGCTTCGTCAAAGAGCTGTGGAACTCCCAGGTGCGCATCCTGGCACCGGTGATGCTGGTGTCGCTGCTGTTCGGCATGATCGACGCCATCAAAGGCACCAGCCTTGCGGCCATGCTGCCCGACGCCTTGTCGCACCTGCCGTTGAGCGACCAGGGCCTGGCCTGGCTGATCCCTTCGGTGCTGACCCTGGCGGCGGCCGTGGTCTGCGACCGCATGCTGGGCAAGCCGCGCGAAGCGCTGGCCTGAGAATAGGTCCAGGCCTCGCATGGGCCACAAGCCATAGCATGCCGGGCAGGACAGATTCCAAGCCCCGTGTCCGAAAGGATGCGGGGCTTTTTCGTTTATCGGGTTCGGACGTGTCTTTTTCTGCTGCTAAGCGTCGAAAGCCGGTGAATGCGCCTTACTGTGCACGAAACCCTTTACCGGAACCTTGAATGAGCTTCGTACAAAGCAATCTGATTCACCTGCTGGCTGCCTGCTGGTTCGTTATCTGCTGGGGCGGCTATACCCGCTACGCCACCTGGAAGGGCCGTGACACCGCGTGCCTGGCCAGCGTGCTGCACCTTTACCGCGAAGACTGGATGCGGCGCATGCTGATGCGCGACAACCGTATTGCCGATGCCAGTGTGATCGGCAACCTTGAGCGCAACGCCTCGTTTTTCGCCTCCAGTACCCTGATTATTCTCGCCGGTATCCTCACCGTGCTCGGTGCTTCGGACCGGGCCGTGTCGTTGTTGGCCGACCTGCCGCTGGTGCAGCAGGCGTCCCAGGGCATGTCGGAGATCAAGCTGCTGTGCCTGGCCACGGTGTTTGTCTATGCCTTCTTCACCTTCAGCTGGTGCATGCGCCAATACAACTTTGCCGCCGTGCTGGTAGGTTCGGCGCCGATGATCGGCGAGCGGCACGTCAGCGAACTGGAGCGCAAGGCCTTCGCCCAGCGCGCCGCGCGAGTGATCTCCATGGCGGCCAACCAGTTCAACTTCGGCCTGCGTTCGTATTACTTCGGCATGGCCATGCTCAGTTGGTTTATCGGGCCATGGTTGTTCATGGCGATGAGTACCGGGGTCGTACTGGTATTGTATCGTCGTGAGTTCCACTCCGATGTGCTCGATGTGATGGTGTTTACCCCCACCGAGCCGCCAGTGGCAGACAACACTAAAGAGGGTGTTATTAACTGAATCGTTTAATCAGTTGTTAACAGTCATAAAAAAACCCGACCGAAGTCGGGTTTTTTCATTCCAGGCCCAAGCTTACTTGGCAGGCTCGGCCGGGGCAGCTGGAGCGGCCGGTGCAGCAGGTGCAGCTTCTTCAGCGGCTTTCTGTTGCGCTTCAGCACTGTCTTTGGCGGCTTCGGCGTTTTCTTTTGCGGCCTCGTTCACTTTATCCTGAGCTTCGTCCATCTTCTGCTGGGCGTTCTCGGTGTGTTGCGCTGCATCCTGAGCTTTGTCTTCGCTGGCTTTATCGCAAGCAGCAAGACCCAGGGCGGCGGCCAGCATTACGGCAAAGGCAAAAGGTTTACGCATGGGGTGTTTCTCCTCGTGGAAATAAGTTACTTGTACCTTTGAACACAAGTAGCCAAGAGAAGTTCCACGGTTGTTAAAGATATATAACTGCCGGATCTATATGGACTTTTTCCCGAGCTTGTGCATTGCCTTGATAACCACAAAGGCGTTAGTGATATGAGCGAGACTTCTTTGCAGGCAATGGCGCAACGGTTTCTTGGTGCATTACCTCATTGTCAGTTATTGCAGATGCGTGTTCATCATGTTGATACCCAGGGCATGACCCTGGTATTGCCGTATTCGGCCAGCATCATTGGCAACCCGCAAACCGGTGCCATTCATGGCGGTGCATTGACCACGCTGATGGATACCACCTGCGGCATGGCCACCCTCTGTGCATTGGCGGAGTTCGAAGTCTGCCCGACCCTGGACCTGCGTATCGACTACATGCACCCGGCCAAGGCCGGTCAGGACATCTATGGCTACGCCCAGTGCTACCGGGTGACCCGCGATGTGATCTTCACCCGCGGCATGGCCTACCAGGATGACCCCGAGCAACCTGTCGCCCAGGTGGTGGGAACCTTCATGCGCCTGGGCAAGGGGGTCAAGGGCGGCCTGAATTTCGGCAACAGTCTCAAGGGGCGCGCGCAATGATTCCGCCAGAGGTTCACCAGCAACTGCGAAAGGCCCATGCCGAAGGCAACTACCAGCCCTTGCTGGCGCTGATTCCCTACGCCGGCCTGATCGGCATCCAGTGCAGTCGCCAGGGCGATGACTTGCTGTTCTGCCTGCCGGCCAACAAGGACAACATCGGCAACCCGTTGCTGCCGGCCATCCATGGAGGTGTCATCGCCGGGTTCATGGAGCTGTCGGCGGCGTTGTACCTGATGATCTTCAGCGAAAGCGCGGCCATTCCGAAAATCATCGATTTCTCCATCGATTACCTGCGCGCCGGGCACTACCGCGACACCTACGCCAGGTGCCAGCTGTGGCGCCAGGGGCGGCGGGTGACCAACGTGGCGATCACCGCCTGGCAGGGCAGCGAGAGCGAGCCGATCGCCACCGCCCGGGCACATTTCAAGATCGAAGAGATGCCCGCGCCCTTGAAATAGCATCCGCTGCCCCCATCTGCAGGACATCCCGCCGTGAAAGCAGGCCCGGGCCGTGGGCCGCCTGCCGAGCGAAACCGCCATCAGATCGGAGTGTTGAAGACCATGAGTGTGGAAACTCAAAAAGAAACCCTGGGCTTCCAGACCGAGGTGAAGCAACTGCTGCACCTCATGATCCATTCCCTGTATTCGAACAAGGAAATCTTCCTGCGGGAGCTGATTTCAAACGCCTCCGACGCGGTCGACAAGCTGCGTTTCGAAGCCCTGGCCAAGCCTGAGCTGCTCGAAGGCGGCGCCGAGCTGAAAATCCGCGTCAGCTTCGACAAGGCGGCCAACACCGTCACCCTCGAAGACAACGGCATCGGCATGAGCCGCGAGGACGTGATCGCGCACCTGGGTACCATCGCCAAGTCCGGCACCGCCGACTTCATGAAGAACCTCACCGGCGACCAGAAGAAGGATTCGCACCTGATCGGTCAGTTCGGCGTGGGCTTCTATTCGGCGTTCATCGTCGCCGACAAGGTCGACGTCTTCAGCCGTCGGGCCGGCCTGCCAGTCGCCGAGGGTGTGCACTGGTCGTCCCGGGGCGAAGGCGAGTTCGAAGTCGCTACCCTCGACAAGCCCGAGCGCGGCACGCGCATTGTCCTGCACCTGAAAAAAGGTGAAGAAGAGTTCGCCGACGGCTGGCGCCTGCGCAATATCGTCAAGAAGTACTCCGACCACATCGCCCTGCCGATCGAGCTGCCCAAGCAGGTCGAAGCCGCCGAAGGCGAAGAAAAACCGGCCGAGGAGTGGGAAACCGTCAACCGTGCCAGCGCCCTGTGGACCCGTCCGCGTACCGAGATCAAGGACGAGGAGTACCAGGAGTTCTACAAGCACATCGGCCACGATTTCGAGAACCCGCTGGCCTGGAGCCACAACAAGGTCGAGGGCAAGCTCGAGTACAACTCGCTGCTGTACGTACCGGCCCGCGCCCCGTTCGACCTGTACCAGCGTGAAGCACCGCGCGGCCTGAAGCTGTACGTGCAGCGCGTGTTCATCATGGACCAGGCCGAGTCGTTCCTGCCGCTGTACCTGCGCTTCATCAAGGGCGTGGTCGATTCCAACGACCTGTCGCTGAACGTGTCGCGCGAGATCCTGCAGAAAGACCCGATCATCGACTCGATGAAGTCGGCCCTGACCAAGCGCGTGCTGGACATGCTCGAGAAGCTGGCCAAGAACGAGCCTGAGCAGTACAAGGGCTTCTGGAAGAACTTTGGCCAGGTAATGAAAGAAGGGCCGGCCGAAGACTTCGCCAACAAGGAAAAAATCGCAGGTCTCCTGCGTTTCGCCTCCACCAGCGACGAAAGCGGCGAGCAGAGCGTTGCCCTGGCCGATTACCTGGCTCGTGCCAAGGAAGGCCAGGACAAGATCTACTTCCTCACTGGCGAGTCCTACGCACAGGTCAAGAACAGCCCGCACCTGGAAGTCTTCCGCAAGAAAGGCATCGAAGTGCTGTTGCTGACCGACCGCATCGACGAGTGGCTGATGAGCTACCTGAGCGAATTCGACGGTAAGAGCTTCGTCGACGTCGCCCGTGGCGACCTGGACCTGGGCAAGCTGGACTCCGAAGAGGACAAGAAAGCCCAGGAAGAAGTGGCCAAGGAAAAAGAAGGCCTGGTCGAGCGCCTCAAGGCGGCCCTGGGCGAAAGCGTCAGCGAAGTGCGCGTGTCGCATCGCTTGACCGACTCGCCGGCGATCCTGGCCATCGGTGAGCAGGACCTGGGCCTGCAGATGCGCCAGATCCTCGAAGCCAGTGGGCAGAAGGTGCCGGACTCCAAGCCGATCTTCGAATTCAACCCGGCCCATCCGCTGATCGAGAAGCTGGACAACGAGCAGAGCGAAGACCGTTTCGCCGACTTCTCGCACATCCTCTTCGATCAGGCCGCCCTGGCGGCGGGTGACAGCTTGAAGGACCCGGCGGCGTACGTTCGTCGCCTGAACAAGCTACTGGTCGAATTGTCGGCTTAAGTAGAGTCAGGAAAGCCCGCTTCGGCGGGCTTTTTTCATGGGGCAAGGAGGAGTGCATGAGCAAGGTTACAATCGAGTCGCTGGTCTATCATGTTGCCGGCAAAGCCTATGAGAGTCGCCTGGTCTACACCCAGGGTGCCCTGGGGCAGCCCGGGTTGCTGATGGCACCTAACTGGATGGGCATCGGCGAGGGTGCCGAGCGCATCGCCAAGGAAGTGGCCGCCCAGGGCTACGTGGTACTGATCGCCGACCTCTACGGGCAGACTCTGCGCCCGTCGAACATGGACGAGGCGGCGGCAGCGATGATGCCGCTCAAGGATAACCGCGTCGAGTTGCGCAAGCGCATGAAGGAGGCGCTGAACCAGTTGCTGGGCCAGTCGCGGGCGGTGCTGGAGCCAGGCAAGCTGGCCACCTTCGGCTTCTGCTTTGGCGGCTGCTGCGCGCTGGAGCTGGCGCGCGAGGATATGCGCCTGCAGGCGGCGGTGTCCTTCCATGGCACCCTGGATACGCCGATGCCGGCCCAGGAAGGCAAGGTCAAGGCGTCGATGCTGGTGCTGCATGGCGCGGCCGACCCGTTCGTGCCCAAGGAGCAACTGCCGGCCTTCGAAGCCGAGATGGATGCGGCCAAGGTCGACTGGCAGCTGATCAGCTACGGCGGCGCGGTGCATTCCTTCACCGACACGGCGGCGAACATGCCGGGCAAGATGAAGTACGACGCGCGCACCTCCAAGCGGGCGTTCCGGGCGATGTTCAATTTGCTCGATGAGGTGTTCAAGGCCTGAATCGCTTCGCGGGGCAAGCCCGCTCCTACGGATCGCTGTAGGAGCGGGCTTGCCCCGCGATCAGCACCTCAAGGCAACTCGATCCGCTCGGTTTCCCCCGGCACCGTCGGCCAGTCTCCGGCCGCCCAGCGCGCCCGGGCCTGGTCGATCAGTGCCGGGTCACTGGCGACGAAGTTCCAGTTCATCCGCCGCGGCCCATCCAGCGGCGCCCCGCCGAACAGTACCAGCAGGCATTCGCCCTCGGCGTACAGGCTCATTTCCTCAGCCTGCGGCAGCACCACCAGGCTGCATGGCTCGACGGCTTCGTCGTTCAGGCTCACCTCACCCTCCAGCACATAGAGCGCGCGCTCGGCATGTTCGGTGGGGATGTTCAGGGTGGTGGCCGCCTGCATGTGTACCAGCGCATAGAGCGTCGGTGAGAGCACCGGCACCGGCGACTCCAGGCAGAAGCCGCTACCGGCGATCATGCGGATGTTCACGCCCAGGTTGTCGCTGCTCGGCAGGCTGGCCGCAGGATGATGGCTGTAACGCCCGTCACCTTGCTCGGCTGCCTTGGGTGAGGCCAGCCACACCTGCAGCCCATGCAGCCGCGAGCCGCGCGCCAGCAGGTCGGCAGGGGTGCGCTCGACATGGGCAACGCCACGGCCGGCGGTCATCCAACTCACATCACCAGGCAGGACTCGCTGGTCCGAGCCCAGGCTGTCCTTGTGCTGCAGTTCACCTTCGAACAGGTAGGTGAGGGTAGACAGGCCGATATGCGGGTGCTGGCGGATGTTCATGCCGATACCCGGGGCATAGTCGGTTGCGAGCATATGATCGAAGAACACGAAGGGCCCGACGCTACGCGATTGCGCCGAGGGCAGCGGACGCAGGATCGGCTGGCCCTCGACGGCTTCGGTGCGAGGGCGGATGACCAGGGGATTGCTCACGGTGGGCTCCAGGCCGGGAATGGACGGCGTGAGCATACCCTGTAACAGACACTGGCTGAACTGTGCCGCCAGCGCGCCGGTCTACCCTGTCTGAGACGACTGGAAGGAATGTGCGATGTTCATCAGGGGCCTGGCCTGGATACTGCTGTTGGGATTGAGCCTGCAAGGCGTGCAGGCGCGCGACTACCGCTACAGCGATGCGCACCTGCACTACGTGGACTTCTTCCAGGAAAGCGAGGGCATGGCGGCGCTGCTCAAGGCCATGGATGAGGCGCGTGTCGATCAATCGATGATCGCCGGCATCCCGGTGGCGAAAAAATGGCATGAAGACGAACCCAAGCGGCCGCGCTATTACGCTGGCGACGACGCCGATGCCTACTGGTACAGTGCCACCGATCTCTACGTCGCGGCCGCGCTGGAAAAACTCGAACCCGCACAGCGCCAGCGCTTTCATCCGTTTCTGGCCGGCTTCAACCCGGTGGACAAGAACGCCGTGGCGCACATCGAGCGCATGCTGGCGTTGTACCCGGGTCTCTGGCAAGGCATTGGCGAAGTCTTCACCCGCCATGACGATCTCACTGCCCTGACCACCGGCGATACGCCGCGGGCCAACAACGAGGCCATGACCCGCATCTATCACCTGGCCGCCGAGCAGGATCTGCCGGTGCTGATCCATTCCAACATCACCTCCAAGCGCGAACGCAATCCGTTGTACCTGGCGGAAATCGAAGAGCCGCTGCGCAACCACCCGCATACCCGTTTCATCTGGGCCCATGCCGGCACCAGCCTGGAGATCCATCGCCACCAGACGCAGCTGGATTTTCTCCTGCCGACCCTGACGCGGATGCTCGAGGACTATCCCAACCTGTATATCGACCTGTCCTGGAGCGTCCTGCAGCCCTATCTGCTGGACGAACAGGGCAAGCCCAGGGGGCAGTGGGTCGAGCTGGTCAAACGCTTCCCAGAACGCTTCATGCTCGGTTCCGACGTGGTGGGGCGTTTTGCCAGCCTGGGTGAGCAGATGCATGCGTTCGAGCCTTTCCTCGATGCCTTGCCCGAGGACGTGGCGCGCAAGGTCGCCCGGGACAACTTCCTGGCCGTGCTGCCAAGGCCGCGATAGTTGCCAAGCTGTCATCAGCCTGTCATGCGAGCGTCATAGCCTGCCGCCATCAACCTTGATGGAGTGCACCATGTTTTCCAGTCGTTTCAGTGCTGTGTGCGGGCTCATGCTGGTCAGTGGCCTGGCCAGTGCCGAAGTCCGCGTCGAAGGCCCGATCGAGTACGGCCTGTTCGAAACCCGTCACCAGAACTTCCAGCCGGGCGAGCGGGTGCTGACCCAAAGCAACCAGACCCTCCAGCAGACCGACGAGATCCCGGCGCGCCTGGGTGCCAAGTTCGGTATGCGCTATCGCCTGCAAGGCAAGGTCGCCGATGACACGCCGCTGACCCTGTTGTACCTCACCCCGGGTGTGCGCACCCCCGATGGCAAGCGTCATGACAAGTTCGAAGTGGTGCAGAAACTGGTGCCCGGCGCCAGCCAGGATGTGATGGCCTACGAGTTCAGCGAAAACCATGAGGTGGTGCCGGGGCAATGGCATTTCATGGTGTTCCAGGGTGACCGCCTGCTCGCCGAGCAACGCTTTATCGTGCGTTGAACAGGCGGGCACGAGGAATCGCGGGGCAAGCCCGCTCCCACCGGGTGGCAGTGTGAGGCCTACCCGGTGGGAGCGGGCTTGCCCCGCGATCATAAACAAAAACGCCCCGACGAGTCGGGGCGTTTCATCATAAGGGGGCGAGCCCTTACTTGCCTTCCCAGCGCTTGAGCACCAGGGTGGCGTTGGTGCCGCCGAAACCGAAGCTGTTGCTCATCACGGTGTCGATCTTGGCGTTTTCGCGGGTTTCGCGCACGACCGGCAGGTCGGCCACTTCCGGATCCAGCTCGTCGATGTTGGCGGAGCCGGCGATGAAGCCGCCTTCCATCATCAGCAGGCAGTAGATCGCTTCATGAACGCCTGCGGCGCCCAGGGAGTGACCGGACAGGCTCTTGGTCGAGCTGATGGCCGGGGCCTTGTCGCCGAACACTTCACGCACACCTTTCATTTCCGCGACGTCGCCGACCGGGGTCGAGGTGCCGTGGGTGTTCAGGTAGTCGATCGGGGTGTCGACGGTGGACAGCGCCTGCTGCATGCAGCGGATTGCGCCTTCGCCGCTCGGGGCCACCATGTCGTAGCCGTCGGAGGTCGCGCCGTAGCCGACGATTTCGGCGTAGATTTTCGCGCCGCGGGCCAGGGCGTGTTCCAGTTCCTCAACCACTACCATGCCGCCACCGCCAGCGATGACGAAGCCATCACGGTCGGCATCGTAGGCGCGCGAGGCCAGTTCCGGGGTTTCGTTGCGCTTGGTCGACAGGGCGCCCATGGCGTCGAACAGGAACGACTGGCTCCAGTGCTCTTCTTCACCGCCGCCGGCGAAGACGATGTCCTGCTTGCCCCACTGGATCTGCTCCATGGCGGTGCCGATGCAGTGTGCGGAGGTGGCGCAGGCCGAGGAGATCGAGTAGTTGATGCCCTTGATCTTGAACGGGGTGGCCAGGCACGCCGAAACGGTGCTGCCCATGGTGCGGGTAACACGGTACGGACCGACGCGCTTGACGCCTTTTTCGCGCAGGGTGTCCAGCGCTTCCATCTGGTTCAGGGTCGAAGCGCCGCCGGAGCCGGCAACCAGGCCGGTGCGCGGGTTGGATACCTGCTCTTCGGTCAGGCCCGAGTCCTTGATCGCATCCTGCATCGCCAGGTAGGCGTAGGCGGCGGCGTGACCGACGAAGCGGTAGACCTTGCGGTCGATCAGTTCTTCGAGGTTCAGGTCGATGGAACCGGAAACCTGGCTGCGCAGCCCCATTTCCTTGTATTCCGGGTTGAAACGGATGCCCGGACGGCTTTTACGCAGGTTTTCGGTGACGGTCTCTTTGTCATTGCCCAGGCAAGAAACGATGCCCAGACCTGTGATTACGACGCGGCGCATGCGAATAACCCTTAGAAATTGTCAGTGGAGGTGAACACGCCGACACGCAGACCGTCGGCGGTGTAGATCTCGCGACCGTCGACGCTGACCGAACCATCGGCAATGGCCATGTTCAGTTTGCCTTTGAGGACGCGCTTGATATGAATGTTGTAGGTGACTTTCTTCGCTTCTGGCAGCACCTGGCCAAAAAACTTCACTTCGCCCGAACCCAGGGCGCGGCCACGGCCTGGCAGACCCTGCCAGCCAAGGAAAAAGCCGACCAGCTGCCACATGGCGTCGAGGCCCAGGCAGCCCGGCATCACCGGATCGCCTTCGAAGTGGCAGGCGAAGAACCACAGGTCCGGATTGATATCCAGCTCGGCGACCAATTCACCTTTGCCGTACTTGCCGCCTTCCTGGCTGATGTGGGTGATGCGATCCACCATCAGCATGTTCGGGGCGGGCAATTGCGCGTTACCTGGGCCGAACAGCTCACCGCGACTGCAGCGCAGCAGGTCTTCCCGAGTAAAGGCGTTTTGTTTGGTCATGCGAGCTCCTCAATAGTCCCCGTGCGGCAGGGGGCAAATCTTCCCGGCCGACCCAAGACCCTTGTGCTTGGGGCGGTAGCCTACACATAGACTATTGCGTTGTAGTGAAAGTCACAGCGCACGGGGCAAAGAAGTACACTTGTGCACTGAAATTTTATTTTCAGGTCTTTCAAGGGACCTGTCCAGTCCATAAGACTGCCGCAATTTCAGATTAATCGCCAGTCGCAGCTGACTGATCGGGCAGCCATCGCTGCAGAATCTGCTGCAGGTCAGTACGTTTGAACGGCTTTGCCAGGTAATCGTTCATCCCGACGCCCAGGCAGCGCTCGCGGTCACCCTGCAAGGCGTTGGCGGTCAGGGCGATGATGGGGGTGGCGGAGGCCAGGGGCAGCTGGCGGATGCGCCGGGTGGCCTCGTAACCGTCGATGATCGGCAGGCGGCAGTCCATCAGGATCGCGGCAAAGCGCTGGCGGGCGACCTGGGCCACCGCCTGGGCGCCGTCCACGGCCGTAAACACCTCAAACCCCAGGCTGCGCAGCATGGCTTCGATCACTGTCTGGTTCACCGGGTTGTCCTCCACCAAGAGGACTCGCCGGCCCAGGCCTTCGGCTTCGCCTGCGCCAGTCTTTGCCGGGCTCGGCAGGTGCGGCGCCTGAGCCGTCGACAGGGCCAGCGGCATTTCCAGGGTGAAAGTCGAGCCCAGGCCCTCGCGACTTTCGGCTCGCAGGGTGCCGCCCATCCGTTCGGCCAGGGTGCGGGCAATCGACAGCCCCAGGCCCGTGCCGCCGTAGCGCCGGGAAATCGAGCTGTCGGCCTGCTGGAAGGCGACGAACATCATCTCCAGGTGGGCGTTGTCGATGCCGATGCCGGTGTCCTGCACCGCGCAGGTAAACCAGATCAGTTGTGCATCGAGCGCCTGCCAGCGCGGTTCGATGCGCACGCTGCCGCGTTCGGTGAACTTCAGGGCGTTGCCGATCAGGTTGAGCAGGATCTGGCGGATCCGCGTCGGGTCGCCCGTCACCTGCAGTTGCGCCATGCCCGCAGGCAGCTGCAACTGCAGGTCCAGGCCGCGCTGCACCGCCAGGTGCTGGAAGGACTGCACGCTGCTGCCGATCAGTTCTGCCAGGTTGAAGTCGATCTGTTCCAGTTCCAGATGGGTGCGCTCGATCCGCGAGAAGTCGAGGATGTCGTTGATCACCTTGAGCAGGTGCCCGGTCGATTCACTGGCCACGGCGGTGTACTCGGCCTGCTCTTCGCTCAAGGAGGTGGTTTCCAGCAGTTGCAGCATGCCCATCACGCCGTTCATGGGGGTGCGCAGCTCATGGCTCATCATGGCCAGGAAGTCGGACTTGGCCTTGTTCGCCTGCTCGGCCTCTTCACGGGCCTGGATCAGCTGCGACATGGCTTGCTGCTGCTCATGGCTGGCCTGGCCCAGGGCGCTGGCCAGGTTGTTGATGTGCCGGGCCAGGTGGCCCAGTTCGCTGTCGTCGACCACTGGCAACGGGGCGTTGTATTGACCCTGCTGGATGGCCTCGACCGCATGGCCCATGTCGCTGATCGGCTGGGCCAGGCTTTTTGCCAGGCGCCGGGCCAGGAGGAAGGTGAACAGCAGGGCGAACAAGGCCAGGATCGCGGCCTTGATCATGATTTCTTGCTGGCGCTCGCTGAACGCGTCGTTGGACATGCCGACGATGACCCGGCCCAGGTAGTCGTCACCGATATTCTTCGGAGGTTGTCCGCCGTTGTGCAGGAAGTCGTTGTCCAGGCGGATCTGCTGCAGGCGGATGGGCGCCTGGAAGACCTCGACCTGCTGCGCGCGATGGGTGTGCTCATCGGGTTGCTCGACGTACACCAGAATATGGTTGCTGCTGTCCTGCACCTCCAGGAAGCGCACATGGGGAATGCTCAGGGTGGCGCGCATCAGGCTTTCCAGCACTTCGTCGTTGCCGGCGATCACCCCGTATTCGGAGGCCGGGGCCAACTGGTTGGCGATCAACTGGCCGGTGTGATTGAGCTCCTGGCGCAGGTCCTGGATCCGTACGAAGGTAAAGAAGCTGATCAGCAGCAGGGTCAGCAGCAGGGCAGGGCCCAGGCTGATGATCTGTGTGCGGGTGTGGATGTCCCAGCTCAGACGACGCCTCATGGTCTGCGTTCTCCTTCAGCCAGCGCCAACGCGGCACGCTCGGGGTCGATGGCTTCGATGCCCAGGGCGCGGGCAACCTGCTGGTTGCCGACGACACTGAAATGATCCGGGTAGAGGGTCCGCGGCCAACGGCCTGGCGGTTGGTCGAGCAGGCGGTCGAGCACCGCCAGCCAGTCGTTCTGGTCGCTCAGGGTGCTGGCCAGGGCGCCAGCCCTGACAAACCCGGCATTCGGACCGATCAAGGCCATCTGCCGGGCGTAGCTGCTGAGCAACAGGTTCTTGGCGGTCTTGGAGTTGTACAGCTGGGGATCGTCGATGCCCAGCAGCACGTCGCTGTGTTGCAGCAGGGTTTGCAACGGGCGGCTGTCGCGTGGGTCCGGCCAGGCTTCGGCGACGATCTCAAGGCCCAGGGGCCTGGCGGCGCGACGCAGTTCCTCGACCAGGAACTGGCTGTGCTGGGCATAGAGCACGCCGACGCGCCGGGCCTGGGGCAGCAGGTAGCGGGCCAGGCGCAACTGGCGGTCCAGCGGCGGATCGCTCCATAACAGGCACAGGTAGGTCGGGCGCAGGCTGCCCAGGCGCTTTTCGGCCTGGACCCGGCTGACGCGCAAGGCCAGCGCCGGTGGCCCGGCGGTTTCACCCAGGCGCCACTCCAGGCTGGCGCTGTCGAGCAGGATCAGGCGGATGTTCGGGCTCAGCCTGGCGGGGCGGGGCAGCTCGTCCACCGGTACGAAACGCACCGTGTCGGCCGGGCGGCGCTCACGCAAGGCCTGGACGAAATGCTCGACGCCAGGGCTGTCCTGGTTGCCGGTGAGGAGGATTTCGCTCGCCGACAACACGCCCAGGGGCCAGAGACAGGCCAGCAGCAGCCAGCGCCGCAGTGTGCGCATCAGAACGTCAGCTCCGCACTGAAATACAGGACATGGCGGCTGTCATAACGGTTGTCGTCATGGGTGGTGGGTTCGTCGTCCAGGCGCTGTTGCAGCATGCCCGCCAGTTCCAGTTGGGTGCGCTGCCAGCGCAGGCGCTTGGCCACGCGCAGGTCCACGCGTTCGAAACGGTACTGGTTCAGTGCATCGTCACCATAGTAGAACAGGGCGCTGGACCAGCCCTGGCCCCAGTCGCGCAACCAGCCGGCCGAACCACTGTTGCTGGCACTCAGGTCGCTGTCGGCGGGATTGCTGGCCCAGGCGTCGACGTACGCATAGGTCAGGCGCAGGCGGTCGGCCGGGTTCAGTTGCCAGTCCAGCTGGGCCTCGCTGCCACTGAAGCGGGCCTTGTTGCTGTTGCTGGCGATGTACTGGTTGTTGCGCAAGGGCTCGCTGATCATGCCGGTGATTTCGTCGTAGAACAGCTTGAGGTCGATACTCAGGTCCGCGCCTGCGAAGTAACCGTTATAGCCCAGTTCCCGCGAGCGCATGCGTTCCTGTTCGAGATCGCCGGGGCCGCGGGTCTTGACGAAGTACTGAGCGCTGCGCTGGCCGAAGGCCGCAGGCTGCAGATTGTTGACCCGGTAGCTCCAGTTGACGTTGTTCTCGAACATGTCGGGCGAACGCACAGCTTCGGAATACACCGCGCGCAAACCGTGGCGCGGGGTGATCAGGTAGTTGACCGCCAGGCGCGGGGTCAGCGAGCTGCCGGAGAGCTGGGCGTTCTCGTACATCGCACCGCCCTGGAGGATCCAGTGTTCGTCGGCACGCCACTCCAGGTGGCCGAACAGGCGCCAGGTAGTGTCATCCACGCTGCCGTTGAAGTAGGTCTGCGAATCGGCGCGGTCGTAGCGGTAATTGGCGCCGCTGACCAGGCGCAGGCTGTCGGACAGGCTCAGGGTGTCCTGCAGCTCCAGGTCGTAGCGGGTTTCCCGGGTGCTCTGGTCGATGTCGCCACAGACCTGGCTGGAACCGCCCAGGCGCCACTGCTGCTTGACCTGGGCGGCGAGTGCCTGGCGTTCACCGGCGCTGGCGGGCAGGGGGGCGAGGATGTTGCGCGCCACTTGCTCGGTAAAGTTGGGGTCCAGCTGCCAGAGGCGGGTCAGCTCCGGGCTGAACGACAGCGCGGCATCACAGGCGCGCCAGACCTGCTGGCGGTCCCACTGTTGGGCCGAACCCTGCACATAGAGGCTGTGCTCGGGGCTCAGGTCGAGGTTCCAGCGCACCGAGCCTGCATAGTCCTTGGCGTTGACATCGGAGTTGTCGCCATTGGCGGTGACGCCATAGAACACCGGCTTATAGGTGTAGGGGCGCTGGTTGCTGCCTTCTTTGGCGGCGAACTGCCAATCCAGGCTCTGGTCGTTCGCCAGGGTATGGCTGGCGCTGATGTTCAGGCGATTGAGCCGGCGGCTGTCGCGGTAGTCCTGGCCGTTGGCGTGTTCATCGAAGCCGTCGTCCTGCATGCCGGAGAGCGACAGGCGCAGGTCGCCACCGTCCCAGCCGCTGCCCTGGCTTGCGTACCAATCGTCGATGCCGCGCTGGCCGCGGGTGACTTTCAGGCGCGTGCCATGGCTGTCGGCCGGCTTGCGGGTGAGGATGTTGACCACCGCCATCAGCGCGTTGGCGCCATAGCTGACGGTATTGGGGCCGCGAAAGACCTCGATGCGCTCGATGTCTTCCATGGCCAGCGGAATGTCGCTCCAGTCCACCGTGGCCAGGCCTGCGCGGTACACCGAACGGCCGTCGATCAGGACCTGCATGCGCCGGGCGAAGTTGACGTTGCTGCCATGGTAATTGACCGTGGGCTGGTTGGCGGCGCCGTAGCCGATCATCATGCCCGGGACCAGGCGCAGCAATTCGGGAATGTCGCGCGCGCCACTGGCGTGAATCAGCTCGTTGTCGAGCACGGTCATGCTGCCGGGCACGGCCGCCGGCGACTGTTTGAGCCGGGTCGCGGTCAGCACCTGTGGCACGGCCTGGCTATCGACGAACAGGTCGTCGGCCGCCGTGGGTCCGCTCAGCAGGGCGGTCAGCAGGATCAGAGGGCGAGAAGCGGGAGAGCCGGAGGGCACGGTGCGGCCTTGGTTGCTGGTTCAAACCGGGCATGTTAACCGAGTGGCCAGCATTTTTCAGTCGTGGGCGGGCCAATGCCGTGGTCAAATCGCACATCTGGCGCTAGCTCTGGCACGGCCGCTCCGTATAATGCGGGAGTCGCCACTTTTTTGGTTTTAACGGATTGGATATGACTGAACAGCAGCCTGTTGCAGTGCTTGGAGGCGGGAGTTTCGGCACCGCCGTGGCGAATCTGCTGGCGGAAAACGGATTCGGGGTACGCCAGTGGATGCGCGATCCCGAGCAGGCCCGGGCCATGCGCGATAACCGGGAAAATCCGCGTTACCTCAAAGGGGTGAAGATCCATCCACGGGTCGAGCCGGTCAATGACCTGCTGGCGACCCTCGGCGACGCTGAGCTGATCTTCGTCGCCCTGCCATCCAGTGCCCTGCGCAGCGTACTGGCGCCGCACGCGCAACTGTTGCGCGGCAAGATGCTGGTCAGCCTGACCAAGGGCATCGAGGCGCAAAGCTTCAAGCTGATGAGCCAGATTCTCGAAGAAATCGCCCCAGAGGCGCGCATCGGCGTGCTGTCCGGGCCGAACCTGGCCCGCGAAGTGGCCGAGCACGCCCTGACCGCCACCGTGGTCGCCAGTGAAGACGAAGCCCTCTGCCAGCGCGTGCAGGCGGTGCTGCACGGGCGCACCTTTCGCGTCTATGCCAGCAGCGACCGTTTCGGTGTCGAACTGGGCGGGGCGCTGAAGAACGTCTACGCAATCATCGCCGGCATGGCGGTCGCCCTGGGCATGGGCGAGAACACCAAGAGCATGCTGATCACCCGGGCGTTGGCGGAGATGACCCGCTTTGCCGTGAGCCAGGGGGCCAACCCCATGACCTTCCTGGGCCTGGCCGGGGTCGGCGACCTGATCGTCACCTGCTCGTCGCCCAAGAGCCGCAATTACCAGGTCGGTCATGCCCTGGGCCAGGGCCTGAGCCTGGATGAGGCGGTCAATCGCCTGGGCGAAGTCGCCGAAGGCGTCAACACCCTCAAGGTGCTCAAGGTCAAGGCCCAGGAAGTCCAGGTCTACATGCCGTTGGTGGCCGGCCTGCACGCGATCCTGTTCGAAGGCCGGACCCTGACCCAGGTGATCGAACTGTTGATGCGCGCCGAACCGAAGACCGACGTCGATTTCATCTCCACCAGCGGTTTCAACTGAGTACAGGAGCAAGACATGAACGAATCCCCGAACCAGGCCCAGCGCGAATCCATCATCCTGCGCGTGCTGTGGATGCTGGTGTTCCTGGTGGTCTGGCAACTGGCCGAGCTGTTGCTGGGCGGCCTGATACTGGTACAGCTGATTTATCGCCTGGTCTATGGCGCGCCGAGCGCCAGCCTGATGAACTTCGGCGACAGCCTCAGCCAGTTCCTGGCTCAGATCGGCCGCTTCGGCAGCTTCCACAGCGACCAGAAGCCCTGGCCGTTCGCCGACTGGCCAACCCCCCGTGCACCGGAAGGCGAAGCGCCCCACAGCGTGCCGGCGGCGCCGCACCCGGTGCGTGACGAGGAGCCCAAGCTGTGAAGCTCTGGGTGCTGCGCCATGGCCAAGCCGAGCCGCAAGCCCGCACGGATGCCGAGCGCAACCTGACCGCGCACGGGCGCGAGCAGGTGTTGCACAGTGCCGCGCTGTTGCTCGGTCAGCCGCCACAGGTGATCCTTGCCAGCCCCTATGTGCGTGCCCAGCAGACCGCAGCGCTGGTGCACGAGGCGCTGGGGTTCGACAAGCCGGTGCAGACCGTGCCCTGGCTAACGCCCGACACCGACCCGCAAAAGGTGATCGGTGAACTGGACAAGCTGGGCCTGGACCAGGTGCTGGTGGTAAGCCACCAGCCGCTGGTCAGTGCCCTGGTGGGGCTGCTGCTGCACGGCAATTATCGGGACCAGCCGCCCATGAGCACCGCCAGCCTGGCCGAGCTGGAAGGCGATTGGCCGTTGGCCGGGTTGATGACCTTGAACAGCCTGTCCCACCCGTGAGTGGCCGGGGCTGAGCCCCCTTGCAGAAGAGGAGCGACCGATGAGCCTGTGGCACACCCAACCTGTTCTCGAGCAGCTCAACGCCTTGAACAAGAACACCATCGGTGAAGTGCTGGATATCCGCTTCGAGTCGTTCACCGACAACTCGCTGAGCGCCAGCATGGTGGTCGACCACCGCACCCATCAGCCGTTCGGTCTGCTGCATGGCGGGGCCTCGGTAGTGCTGGCCGAAACCGTCGGTTCCATGGCCAGCTACCTGTGTATCGATCCGCGCAAGTACTACTGCGTCGGCCTTGAGATCAATGCCAATCACCTGCGCGGACTTCGCAGCGGCCGGGTGACGGCCACGGCCCACCCGGTGCATATCGGTCGCAGCACCCATGTCTGGGATATCCGCCTGCGCAGCGACCAGGGCAAGGCCAGTTGCATCTCGCGCCTGACCATCGCGGTGATCGCCTTGGGTGAAGAACCTCCAGCGCGCTGATCGAGCTGGTATTTTTGTCAGTTGTCCACAGCTGCGCAGGCTTGCTAGCGTTCGCCTCAAGTCGTGGGGCAGGGTGCCCCTGGGGATCAGGGAATGAGCAACAGTCATCTGCAACTGGCGTACTCCGCCAACCTGCAACCGATGCTGGACAAGGTGCATAGCGACCAGGTCCTGGATTTCGCCGAATACCGCCTGCTGCAGGACAGCGCCGCGGCCAAGCTCGACTACCTGCTGCGCAAGTTCGACGAGCCGCAGGAACTGGAGCAGCTGCGCCAGGCCGGTATCCGCATGGCGCATTTGCTGCAGACCAGTTGCCTGGCCCTGCGCCGGCTCGACATGGACCGCGAAGACAAGCGCCGTGCCCGGGAAGCCCTGGAGCAGCAACTGGCGTATATCCAGGCGTGCCTGCGCCGTTCCATGGTCAGTTTCGGCGAGTATTGACCTGATTGCCCTCGCCGATGGCTTTTCCGGACATTGCCGGCCGTGACCTGCTTGCAGACAATGGACCGACACTCTCCCACGGACAGGCGGCCATGTCGCAGCGCATCTTCTTCGCCCATGCCAACGGCTTTCCTTCGGGCACCTATGGCAAGCTCTTCACGGCGCTGGCACCTGACTACCAGGTGACGCACTTGCCGCAGCACGGCCATGACCCGCGCTTTCCGGTCAACGACAACTGGCAGAACCTGGTCGATGAGCTGATCCATCACCTGCACGCGCAACCCGGCCCGGTCTGGGGTGTCGGACACTCCCTGGGCGGCCTGCTGCACCTGCATGCGGCGCTGCGTCATCCCGAGTTCTACCGCGGGGTGGTGATGCTCGACTCGCCGGTGCTCACCCGCGTCGACCAGTGGCTGATCCAGGCGGCCAAGCGCATGGGCTTCATCGACCGCATCACCCCGGCCGGACGTACCCTGGGGCGGCGCGAAGCCTTTGCCGACCGCGACAGTGCCCGGGCCTATTTCGCCGGCAAGTCCCTGTTCCGCCATTTCGATCCGGAGTGCCTGGACGCCTACATCGACCACGGCCTGCAGCCCAGTGAAGAGGGGGTGCGCCTGCGTTTCGACCCGGCCACCGAAATCAGCATCTACCGCAACCTGCCGCATACCCGCCCGGCGCCGGCCAAACGCCTGGAAGTGCCGTTGGCGATGGTTCGTGGCAGCCGCAGCGACGTGGTCCGGCGCCATCATGCCCTGGCCGTGCGCAGCCTGCCCCGGGGCGAGTACCATAGCGTGCCCGGCAGCCATATGTTCCCCCTGGAGCGGCCGGTCGACACGGCGAGCCTGATCAAGGGCCTGTTCGATCGCTGGCAGCAGGAGCCCGCATGAGCACTGAAATTCAAGAGATTCGCCTGAACCTGGGGCATATCGAACTGGCTGCGCACCTGTTCGGGCCCGCCGACGGGCTGCCGGTGATCGCCCTGCACGGCTGGCTGGACAACGCCAACAGCTTCATCCGCCTGGCGCCGAAGCTGCGCGGCCTGCGCATCCTCGCCCTGGACCTGGCCGGGCATGGCCACTCCGAGCACCGTCCGCCCGGTGCCGGCTACGCGCTGTGGGACTACGCCCACGACGTGTTGCGGGTCGCCGAGCAAATGGGCTGGGCACGCTTTGCCCTGCTCGGTCACTCGCTGGGGGCGATCATCTCGGTGGTACTGGCCGGCGCACTGCCCGAGCGGGTGACCCACCTGGCCCTGATCGATGGGGTGATCCCGCCCACCAGCGGCCCGCAGGATGCCGCCGAACGCATGGGCATGGCCCTGCAGGCGCAGTTGAACCTGGACAGCAAGCGCAAGGCCGTGCACCCGACCCAGGAGCGGGCCGTGGAGGCGCGGATGAAGGGCCTGGTGGCGGTCAGTCGCGAGGCCGCCGAGTTGCTCGGCCAGCGCGGCCTGATGCCGGTGCCGGGTGGCTACACCTGGCGCAGCGACAGCCGCCTGACCCTGCCATCGCCCACGCGCCTGAGCGAAGCCCAGGCGCTGAGTTTCGTCAAACGCATCGCGTGCCCTGCGCACTTGATCGTCGCCGCCGACGGCATGCTGGCCCGTCACGGCGCGTTGCTCGAGCAGCTACCCTTTGTGCATGAGCAACTGCCCGGCGGCCACCACCTGCACCTGAACGATGAATCCGGCGCAACCCTTGTTGCAGACTGTTTCAATCGCTTCTTTGGCATTTCTTGACTTGAGGCGGGCAACTGTCGAGGCTTGGCGGGTTGAACAGGGAGACAACCATGAACAAGCAAGACACCGCTTCACTCCATTCCCGCCGTAGCGCGTCGTACAGCGTGGTCTGCCGATGACTATCGAGCGTACCCTGCACCTGGCGCTGGCCGGCCTGGCCCTGTGCCTGAGCACCCCGTCGCTGGCCGACGGCTTGCCGGTACCTGTCGATGCCAAGGTGGTCGTCGAAAACAGCGCGGTCGACCAGGAACGGATCTACCCGCTCGGCGCCCTGCGCAAGATCAGCGGCCAGTTGCGCGCCGAAGGCAAGATCGAGAGCCGTGGCCAGGTCAGCTCGGTAACCTATGAGCTGCCGCGCGAACGTAGTGCCAACGAAGCCTTCACCAGCGCCCGCGAGGCCCTGCAGAAAGACGGCGGCTACCCGCTGTTCTGGTGCCAGGCCCGCGATTGCGGCGAAAACAGCCTGTGGGCCAACGAAGTATTCAAGAACAACCGCCTGGGCGGATCGGACGACCAGCAGGCGTTCATCCTCCTGCGCCGCTCGGCCGAGCAGAGCAACACCCTGGTGGCCCTGTACAGCATCACCCGCGGCAACAAGCGCGCCTACCTGCATGTGGAGGAGTTCGTGGCCCAGGCGCCGCTGGGCGAATTGCTGCCGACCCCGGCTACCGTGCTGCGCGAACTGCGGGACACCGGCAAGCTCGACTACCCTGATCTGACGGGCGAGCCGCAGGCGGCCTGGGTCTCGCTGCTGGGACGCAGCCTGAACCTGGACAGCACCTTGCGGGTCAGCCTCAGTGGCGCCCAGGCCGAAGCCTGGCGCGAGCAACTGGGCAATGCCGGGGTGCGCACCGCCCGGCTGGAAGTGGGTGATGCCAAGACCGACGGCTTCCACGTCGAACTGATCCGTTGAGCGAGAACAGCATGCCCAATCATGACCGCCTGCTGGTACAGATCATCCTCCTGGGCCTGCTCGGGGCCGGGCTGTGGGTGATGGCCCCGTTCATCTCGGCGCTGCTCTGGGGCGCCATCCTGGCCTTTGCCAGCTGGCCGCTGATGCGCCTGTTGACCCGCCTGCTGGGTGGCCGCGAGACCCTCGCCGCCGGCCTGTTGACCACCTTGTGGATTCTGCTGGTGGCCCTGCCGCTGGTGTGGCTGGGTTTCAACCTGGCCGATCACGTTCGCGATGCCACCGCCTTCGTGCGCGATGTGCAGGTCGACGGCCTGCCGGATGCCCCGGCCTGGCTGGGCGGGGTGCCGCTGGTGGGCCCGCGCCTGGCGGGCTGGTGGGACACCCTCGATCATCAGGGTGCGGCCTTGCTGACCACGGTCAAACCCTACCTGGGCCAGGTCGGCAACTGGCTGCTGGCACGCAGCGCGCAGATCGGTGGCGGTGTGCTCGAACTGACCCTGAGCCTGGTCTTCGTGTTCTTCTTCTACCGCGACGGGCCGCGCCTGGCCGCCTTCGTGCTGCGTTTGCTGGAGCGCTTGGTCGGCGAGCGTGCCGAATATTACCTGGGCCTGGTCTCCGGCACCGTGCAGCGGGTGGTCAACGGCGTGATCGGTACGGCCGCGGCGCAAGCGGTGTTGGCGCTGATCGGCTTCCTGATCGCTGGTGTGCCGGGGGCGCTGGTGCTGGCCATCGTCACCTTCATGCTCAGCCTGATCCCCATGGGCCCGCCGCTGGCCTGGGTGCCGGCCACTGCGTGGCTGGTGTGGCAGGGTGAGTACGGCATGGCGGTGTTCCTGGGAGTCTGGGGCACCTTCGTCATCAGCGGCGTGGACAACGTGCTCAAGCCGTACCTGATCAGCCGGGGCGGCGACCTGCCGCTGGTGATCGTCCTGCTAGGGGTGTTCGGCGGCCTGCTGGCCTTCGGCTTCATTGGCCTGTTCATCGGCCCGACCTTGCTGGCCGTGGCCTATAGCCTGTTGCTGGACTGGTCGCGCGGCCCGCAGGCTACGCCGCAGGCCTGAGGCTGTTCTTGAGGGTCAGAGCTGCGGGGCGGTGTTCTTGACCACGGCCAGCTCCGGGTGGGCCACCAGCTTGTCGATGTGCAACTCGTCGTTGTTCATCCAGGTCTCGGTCAGCACCCGGTAGTGCTCCATGTCGCGACAGCGCATGCGCAGGCTGTAGTCGAAATGGCCGCTGATCAGCTGGCAGTCGAAGACCTGCGGGCAGGCGCGTACGCAGGCCTCGAAGGCTTTCTGCGCGGCACGCCCGCTCTGGTTGGACAAGGCCACCAGCACCAGCAGCGACAACCCCGGCGAGACCATCTGCACATCGATGATCGCGCCATAACCACGAATCACCCCGCGCCGTTCCAGCTTGCGTACCCGTTCCAGGCACGGGCGGGGGGTGAGGTGCACCAGTGAGGAAAGCTTCTCGTAGGTGATGCGCCCATTGTGGCGCAGCACGTCGATGATCGCTTCATCGATCCGGTCCAGGGGTGGTGCGGCGTGCGGGCTGTTGACCTTGGTATCCATGCAGGTTCGGCTTCACTTCAAACGGTTGGAAAGAAATTGCTGCAGGCGCTCGCTCTGCGGCCGGTCAAGTATCTCGGCGCTTCCTTGTTCCTCGACCCGGCCCTGATGCAGAAACAGCACCTGGCTGGACACTTGACGGGCAAAGCCCATCTCGTGCGTGACCATGAGCATGGTACGACCTTCCTCGGCCAGCGTCTGTATCACTTTCAACACTTCACCGACCAGCTCCGGATCCAGCGCCGAGGTGGGCTCGTCGAACAGGATGATTTCCGGCTCCATGGCCAGGGCCCGGGCGATCGCCACCCGCTGTTGCTGGCCGCCGGAGAGGAACGCCGGGTACTGGTCGGCGGCCCGGGCCGGCAGGCCGACCTTGTCCAGGTACTTGCGTGCCCGCGCCTGGGCTTGCTCGGCGCTGACACCCAGCACGCGGCGGGGCGCCAGGCAGATGTTCTCCAGCACGGTCATGTGGCTCCACAGGTTGAAGTGCTGGAACACCATGGCCAGGCGGGTGCGCAGGTTCTGCAGTTGCGCCGGGTGCGGGGCGCGGGTGCCGGCGCGGCCCTGGCGCATTTCGATGCGCTGGTTGTCGAGGGTGATGACCCCCGCGTCGGGTTGTTCGAGGAAGTTGATGCAGCGCAGCATGGTGCTCTTGCCCGAGCCGCTGGCGCCGATCAGGCTGATGACGTCGCCCTTGCGGGCATCGAGCGAAACGCCCTTGAGCACCTGGTGCTCGCCGTAGCTTTTATGCAGGTCCTGGACGCTCAGCTTGACAGTGGCCTCCAGGGTTGTGGTGTGCGGGCGTACTGCTGGACGGCTGGTGATGCCGGTCGACAAGGCGTGTGCGGAAGTGGTCATGGATTAGCCTCGGGCAGGGACAAGGAAACGCATCCAGCGTCGTTCGGCCAGGCGAAAACCGCCGACCAGTGCAAAGGACAGCAACATGTACAGCAGGGCCGCGACACCGAAGGCCTGGAAGGTCAGGAAGGTGGCGGCGTTGGCATCGCGGGCGACCTTGAGGATGTCGGCGATGGTGGCGGTAAAGGCCAGCGATGTGGCATGCAGCATCAGGATCAGTTCGTTGCTGTAGGCCGGCAGCGAACGGCGCAGGGCGGCGGGCAGCACCACGAACAGGTTCAGTCGCCAGCCGTGCAGGCCATAGGCCTGGGCCGCCTCGATCTCGCCGTGGGGGATATTGCGGATGGCCCCGGCGAAGATCTCCACGGTGTAGGCGCAGGTATTGAGCACGAAGGCCAGCAGCGTGCAGTTCAGGGCGTTGCGAAAGAACTGGTCGAGCAGGGCGTGATCGCGTACCACTTCCAGGCCATACAGGCCGGTGTAGCAGATCAGCAACTGGATATACAGCGGCGTGCCGCGAAACACGAAGGTGTAGAACTCCACCGGCCAGCGCAGCCACAGGGTGCGCGACACCCGTGCCAGGGCCAGGGGCAGCGACAACACAAAGCCCAGGACCATGGTGACGATGAACAGCCACAAGGTCATGGCCAGGCCCGAGAGCCCGGCGCCATCGTGGTAGAGGTAGGCCAGGCCGTACTCCTGAATGAGCTCGATCATCGTGCCAGCTCCTTGATGCCGGTGTTGTAGCGCCGCTCAAGGTGCTTGAACAGGCGGTTGGACAAGGTGGTGATCAGCAGGTAGACCAGGCCGGCGATGATCAGGAAATACAGGGTGTTGTTGGTGGTCTTGCCGGCGTTCTGCGCGGCCTTGACCAGATCGGCCAGGCCGATGATCGACACCAGGGCAGTGGACTTGAGCAGCACCAGCCAGTTGTTGCCCAGCCCCGGCAGGGCGAAGCGCATCAGTTGCGGGAACAGCACCAGGCGAAAGCGCTGCACGCGGCTCAGGCCATAGGCGGTCGCCGCTTCCAGTTGCCCGGCCGGGACACTGAGGATCGCCCCGCGAAAGTTTTCGGTGAAATAGGCGCCGTAGATGAAGGCCAGGGTGATGACGCCGGCGGTGAAGGGATCGATCTCGAAGTAGTCCCAGCCCAGTAGCTCGGTCAGGTCGTTGAGCCACAGTTGCAGGGTGTAGAAGATCAGCAGGATCAGCACCAGGTCGGGCACGCTGCGGATCAGGGTGGTGTAGAGGGTGGCCGGCACGCGCAACAGGCGCAGGCGCGACAGTTTGGCGCTGGCGCCGAGCAGGCCCAGGGCCAGGCTCAGCAGCAGTGACAGCAGCGCAAGCTTGAGGGTCATCCAGGTGCCTTGCAGCAACAGCGGGCCGAAGCCCTGCAGGCTCAAGGCATGCAAGCCGGTAGCGTGGAGGAAGTTGTTCACGGGAGAAATCTCGTCAGGGGCGCAAGATCAGCAACGGCACCGGCCAGGTCAGTCCTGGCCGGTGGTCGAGGGTTCAATCGTTGTAGATATCCAGGTCGCCGACGTATTTCTTCTGGATCGCGGCGAAGGTGCCGTCGGCGTGGACCATGGCGATACCCTTGTCGATCAGGGCCTTGAGTTCGGTGTCGTTCTTGCGCAGGCCCATGGCGATGTCCAGCGGCAGGCTCGGGTCCTTGATCGCCGGTCCGCTCTGGAAGTCGGCGCCTTCGGGGCGGGAGAGGAAGTTGAGCTGGGCTTCGAGCTTGTCGGTCAGGGTGGCGTCCAGGCGGCCGTTGATCAGGTCGGCGTAGTTCTGGTCCTGGGCCTGGTAGGCCTTGACCTGGGCCCCCAGCGGCGCCAGCTTGGCGCGGGCGTAGGCTTCCTGCAGCGAGCCTTGTAGCACGCCGACCTGCTTGCCCTTGAGCGATTCGGGGGTGTCACCGAAATCGGCACCCTTGCGCACGATCACCGAGGTCGGGCTGAGGAACAGCCGGGCGCTGAAATCGATCTGCTTGAGCCGCGCCGGGGTCACCGCCATGGACGACATGATGGCGTCGAACTTGCGGGCGCGCAGGGCCGGGATCATGCCGTCGAATTCGTTGTGCACCCAGGTGCACTTGACCTGCAGCTTGGCGCAGATGGCGTTGCCCAGTTCGATGTCGAAGCCTTGCAGGCTGCCATCGGCGGCCACGGATTCGAAGGGGGGGTACTCGGGGTAGACACCGAAACGGATTTCGGTCCATTCCTTGGCCTGGACGCTGGTTGCACACAGAGGAAGAAGCAATACGCCGAGGAGCTTGCGCAGTGAAGTCATGGAGGTATCCCTGATTTTTATGATTGATGTAGGGCAGTGGAGCGCACAGGTCCGTTAATGACTCTTTGGTCGGGATCAGAATGCGCGATGGCGACGAGTTTTTTTTGTCGTTTCTGCCGGCGTCGGCTGCCGGATTTTGCTGTTAAGTCATAGGTTGCAGCGGAATCCGCTGCGCTATCTCCGGTTTTGGTTCGACACACAGCGGTTTCCGATCCGCCGCGCCCGGGCGCGGCGGATCCGGGGTCACTCAGGCGCGCTTTTTCTGGGCGCTGGCCAGTGGCTGGCGCAGCAGGGCGAACAGGTCCTTGGGGTTGTCCAGTTCGGGCACCAGGGCAATGTCATGGCCGATGTCCAGGGCCTTGGCCACATCCAGCACGTAGCGCAGGGCCGAGTAGTCTTCCAGGGCGAAACCGACCGAGTCGAACAGGGTGACTTGCCCGGCGTTCTCGCGGCCTTGCACCTGGCCATTGACCACTTGCCAGAACTCGGTGGTCGGCGAGTTGGCCGGCATTTGCTGGATCTCGCCTTCGATGCGGCTTTGCGGTTCGTACTCGACGATCACCCGGGCGCGCTCGACGATGTCGCGGTGCAGCTCGGTCTTGCCCGGGCAGTCGCCGCCGACGGCGTTGAGGTGCATGCCCGGCTCGATCATTTCCGGGGTGAGGATGGTGGCGTAGGCCTTGTCGGCGGTGACCGTGGTGACGATGTCGGCGCCGCGCACCGCTTCAGCCACGGAGCCGGCGACGCTGACCCGCAGCTGCGGGAAGGCGCTGAGGTTGGCCACCAGCTTGGCGCTGGCCGCGGGGTCCAGGTCGTACAGGCTGATTTCTTCGATGCCCAGCAGGGCGTGGAAGGCTAGGGCCTGGAATTCGCTTTGCGAGCCGTTGCCGATCAGCGCCATGCGGCGGCTGTCCGGGCGGGCCAGGTAGCGTGCGGCCAGGGCCGAGGTGGCGGCCGTACGGATCGCGGTGGTCAGGGTCATCTCGCTGAGCAGCACCGGCGCGCCGGTATCGACATCACCCAGGGCGCCGAAGGCCATGACCGTGAGCATGCCGCGCCTGGTGTTCTTCGGGTGACCGTTGACGTACTTGAAGGCATACAGGTTGGCGTCCGACACCGGCATCAGCTCGATCACGCCGTCGGGCGAGTGGTTGGCCAGGCGCGCGCATTTCTCGAAGTCCTGCCAGCGCAGGTAGTCCTCGCGGATGTACTCGGCCATCTCACTGATGCAGGTGCTCAGGCCTTTGCGCGCGACCAGGTGGCTGAGGTCGGTAACGTCGATGTAGCGGGTCATGATGAACTCCTTTGTTGTAATCAGTGACGGACAGGCAAGTGCACTTCGGCGAGCATGCAGCGGGCGCTGCCACCACCGATGCGTTCGATATGGTCGATGTTCACCACCACCGGGTGACTGTGGCGCTCGACCTGCCGGCGCTGCTCGGCGGACAGGGCGCGCCAGGCGCTGCGCGACATCACCAGCAGCGCCTGGCCCTGCTTGTCGTGGACCTCGAGCATGTTGCCGGCGAAGCCTTCGAGCTGGTCGAAGTCCAGGGCCAGGATGTCCTTGCCGGTGTCGCGCAGCGAATGCTCCAGGTCGCGGCGTTCGCCGGCGTCGGGCAGGGCATCGAGGCAGACCAGCGACAGCCCGCGGCCGACGCTCATCATCACGTTGCTGTGATAGATCGGCGCCTGGTGCCGGTCCAGGGCGTGGAACACACACAGGCGGTAGTCGAGCTGTTCGGCAAACTGGCGCAGGGCCTGGGTGTGAGTGCGCCCGGAGTGACAGGCGTAGCTGATCCGGTGCTCACGGTCGAGGACCATGCTGCCGGTCCCTTCCAGGTACATACTCTGCTGTTCCAGCGGGCTCAGATCGATGGTCTGACGGACGGCGAAGCGTTCTTCCAGAACCTTGAGCACGCCTTTGCTGCGCTCCAGGCGGCGGTTCTGGCCCTCCATCGGGTAGAGCACCAGGCTGCCGTCGGCATGGCTGCTCCACCAGTTGTTGGGGAAGATCGAGTCGGGGGTATGGGGCGCCGGGGTGTCCTGCACCACCAGCACCTCGACACCATGCTGGCGCAGGGTGTCGACATAACCGTCGAATTCTTCCAGCGCTTTCTGTTGCGCCTGCTCGGGGTCGAGCAGAGCCTTCTGGAAGCGGTTGTTCAGGGCAGTGTCCGGGTTGAAGGCGAACCGCGCCGGGCGGATCATCAAGACTGTATTTGTTGTTTGCATCGAGGCACGCATCCGGGGTTGGCGGTGTGACTATTGTCGATGCGAAGGCGGATAAATCCCGGCTGAAGCGGGGTGGGCGTTCAGCCGGGAAAGCTGAAAAGCGAGGTTCGACAGCGGAATCGGCTGTTGGTGTTTGTGGCGCTGGTATCGCGGGGCAAGCCCCCACCAACAGTAGGAGCGGGCGTGGCCCGCGATGGCGGATTCAGAAGCAGCGCAAGCGCGGGTACAAGGGGGTAC
>NZ_JALRNG020000109.1:0-322 GCF_030272875.2 Pseudomonas sp. BJa5 | reverse complement strand
TTCGCCCCACTTCCGGCGCAGTCGAAACGGAAAACTCCTTGAGAATCAACGAGTTGAACGTTTCAGGTAGTACCGGATGGCTTCGATCGCAAGGTCGGCAGTGGTGAAAAAGGTGGTTGACAGCGAGTTTAAACGCTGTAGAATTCGCCTCCCGCTGACGAGAGATCGCAGCGAGCCAAGCGGTTGAATTTGAACGAAAAACTTCAAACAAAACGCTTGACAGCAAATGGGGAAAGCGTAGAATCCGCGCCTCGGCTGAAGCGAAACGCTTCGCCAACCGCTCTTTAACAATCGAATCAAGCAATTCGTGTGGGTGCTTGTG
>NZ_JALRNG020000108.1:0-323 GCF_030272875.2 Pseudomonas sp. BJa5 | reverse complement strand
AGCTGGTTGTTGAGCACACAGGCGATGTCGAACTCGACCATGAGCACGCCCTTGTCCTGGGCATAGGCCTGGACCTTGCGGGCGATGGCCAGGGACTCGGGGCGCCATACGGTTTCCAGGATGCGCTTGTCCTGGCGGCCGGCGCGCGTACCGGCCTGGGGGGCGGCGCCGGGGGCGTACTTGCCGCTGAGCACACCTCGGGCCTGCGGGCTGAACGGCACGATGCCCAGGCCATGGTGGGCGGCGGCGTGGATCTGTTCGGGCTCGGCCTGGCGGTTGACGATGTTGTACAACGGCTGGCTGTCCACAGGCTTGGGGATGCC
>NZ_JALRNG020000107.1:0-323 GCF_030272875.2 Pseudomonas sp. BJa5 | reverse complement strand
AACGAAGGCGGCGAGATCACCTACACCGCGACGCTGACCAACCCGGCTGGCACCGCCATGACCATCACCCTCAGCAACGGTGAGAGCATCACCATCGCTGCAGGCGAAACCAGCGGCAGCGTGACTGTCGCGGCACCGGATGACGATGTGTACATCGATGCCGGCCAGGTCGAAGCGACGATCACCGGTACGTCCGGTGGCGACTTCGAGAACCTGGCGGTGGATAACACTCCAGCCGTCACCGAGGTCAACGACACCATCGACCCGTCGACCGTCAAATTGACCGCCGATGTCAGCACTATCGGCGAAGGTGGTGTGATCAC
>NZ_JALRNG020000106.1:0-326 GCF_030272875.2 Pseudomonas sp. BJa5 | reverse complement strand
GCAGATGAAACCATCGACCAGTACGGCGACACCGGCCTGGGCGCAGCCCAGGTAGGCACCGACCAGGGCTGCGATTTCAAAACCGCCAAGGCAGAACAAGGCCTGCAGCGGATCAGCCGACAGGTCGCAGTGCAGCCTGAGGGCCCGCTCGATCACCTAGGCATTGTGCCGCACGCCAGCGGCATCCAGGCCGGTTCCCGGACCGCTCAGTTCGCTGGCCGGTCAGCCGAGCAAGGCACAGGCCAGGGCACTGGCCGCGGTGGTGTTTCCGATGCCCATTTCGCCGCCGATGACCAAGTGCGCGCCAGTGGCCGCCGCAGGCAGTG
>NZ_JALRNG020000105.1:0-328 GCF_030272875.2 Pseudomonas sp. BJa5 | reverse complement strand
CGATCGCAGGCTGCGCCAGCTCCCACAAGGGCTCCCGGTATGCCCGGACGCTGTGGGAGCTGCCGATAGGCTGCGATCGGGCGCGAAGCGGCCGTAAAACCAGACCGCCTCAGTACACCTGACCCAATGAGGTGACTGGATTGCGACTGCTGCGCAGTCGATCGCAGGCTTCGCCGGCTCCCACAAGGGCTCCCGGTATGCCCGGACGCTGTGGGAGCTGCCGATAGGCTGCGATCGGGCGCGAAGCGGCCGTAAAACCAGACCGCCTCAGTACACCTGACCCAATGAGGTGACTGGATTGCGACTGCTGCGCAGTCGATCGCAGGCT
>NZ_JALRNG020000104.1:0-330 GCF_030272875.2 Pseudomonas sp. BJa5 | reverse complement strand
TTTGAACTTGGTGGCTACACAGGGACTTGAACCCCGGACCTAAGCATTATGAATGCTCCGCTCGAACCAACTGAGCTATGTAGCCAAGTGGCGCGCATTATTCGCTTGAAACGATGTTGTGTCAACACCTTATTTGAAAAATTTTTACGCACGATCAACCGCTTAGCGTTTTCAGGGCAGGCGCGGCACGTCGCTGACCGACAACTGGCCCGTGCGCCAGGCCAGCAGCCGTTCGGCGTCTACGTTCTCGACCGTCCCCAGGCCCTTGTCGCTGATGCGCAGGCGCTGGCCGTCGACGAGCTGGCGCTTGTCGCCATCGCTGCTCACCTC
>NZ_JALRNG020000103.1:0-332 GCF_030272875.2 Pseudomonas sp. BJa5 | reverse complement strand
GATCAGGTTGGTCAGGGCGCGGCCGATGCCCATGAACCAGTCCACTGCCAGCACCAGCAACAGGCCGACCACCGGGATCGCGGGAATGTCGGTGAGGGTGGCGGCGAGGATCACCAGCGCCGAACCGGGGATGCCGTGGGCACCTTTGGAGGTCATCAGCGACACCAGCAGGATGGTCACCAGGTCGGTCATGGCCAGGGGCGTGCCGGTGGCACTGGCGATAAAGACGACGCCCACGGTCAGGTAGATCGAGAAGCCGTCGAGGTTAACGGAAGAGCCGGTGGGAATCCCCAGGCCGACGGTGGAATTGCCGATGCCCAGGTGCGCCAGTT
>NZ_JALRNG020000102.1:0-333 GCF_030272875.2 Pseudomonas sp. BJa5 | reverse complement strand
TCGTCTCCTGGGTCTTCTGGGCGAACAGACGCCCGCGGGTCTAGTCATCGGGGTAGATCTCCGGGTCGTCACGGATCTCGCGCTCCACCAGAGCGGTGGCCGCCGCGTTGCTGATGGCGGAGTGGATGTAGTTGGTCACCTTGGCCATGGTCTGCGGCTGCAGCAGGAATTCGATGAAACGGTGGGCGGTGGCCGCGTGCGGGGCGTCCTTGGGCAGGTA
The DNA here is from genome assembly GCF_030272875.2 of Pseudomonas sp. BJa5. NCBI lineage: Bacteria > Pseudomonadati > Pseudomonadota > Gammaproteobacteria > Pseudomonadales > Pseudomonadaceae > Pseudomonas > Pseudomonas sp. BJa5. Next base: position 113 of record NZ_JALRNG020000102.1, on the reverse strand, counting down.
GAGGTTGTCGAACCAGATCAGCGAGCCTTCGTCGGGGATGAAGCACGCCAGGATGAGGTCCTTCTTCGCCTCGACGGCGCGGGCCTGGGCGGTGGCGTAGTCGCCGGACCAGG
>NZ_JALRNG020000101.1:0-336 GCF_030272875.2 Pseudomonas sp. BJa5 | reverse complement strand
ATTGCTGTGTAAATCTGAGTTAAAAAATTTTAGCGATTGAACCGGCAATCGCCTTACCTAACAAAGGTGGACCTGCGTTCCCAATCTGCTTTGTAATCTGTGAGCGATTACCACAGAATAAATAGGCGTCATCGAAAGACTGAAGCCTAGCACCTTCCCGTGGTGTTAACGCTCTATTTTGAACCGGGTGAATGCATCGGTTCGAGGCAGGATGTACAAAATTCACTCTACTAGTTAACGCAGGCTCATCTGCTTCAAGCCGAGAATAACAGGAACTAAATCCGCTCGTCACCATTCCTTTGGGGATGCAATTTATGTTTTTCCCTGAATATTTAA
>NZ_JALRNG020000100.1:0-340 GCF_030272875.2 Pseudomonas sp. BJa5 | reverse complement strand
CCCATGTGAGAGTAGGTCATCGTCAAGATTAAATTCCGAAACCCCTATCTGCGCACGCAGGTAGGGGTTTTGTCTTTAAGTAGAAGCTACCGCTTTTGCTGATCAGGTCGTAAGGCCAACCAGCTGCGGTAGAAAGGTGATTGACAGCAGTTTTGAATGCTGTATTATTCGCCTCCGCTACGAGAGATCGCAGCGAGTCAAGTGGTTGAATTTGAACGACTTTCTAGTAAAAGACTTCAAAATAAACGCTTGACAGGCTCAGGGGAAAGCGTAGAATGCGCGCCTCGGCTGAAGCGAAACGCTTCGCCAATCGCTCTTTAACAATCGAATCAAGCAATTC